>CAINHV010000315.1 GCA_903848965.1 uncultured Opitutia bacterium
CGGGAGCACAACCGGAACTACCCGCTGACGAACCTGCTGCTCTCGATGCTGCACCGCATGGGCATCGACGAGGCCAAGTTCTCGTCCTCGACCGGCACGATGCGCGGCCTGGAAATGACCTGAGGATTTTGCTCCGCAAAATCATTCATGGGCGGCCTGCGGGCCGCCCTTTTTTTTGACTATCTGGGGCATTGCTGCCGGACTCAGCGCCAACGATGCCCGCCAATGTTGTCGTCCACGATCTATGGAAGCACTACGGTGCGGTGCCGGCTGTTCGGGGCGTGAGTTTCACGGTGGAGCCGGGCGAGATCTTCGGACTCCTCGGTCCCAACGGCGCGGGTAAGACCTCGACGCTGGAGTGCCTCGTCGGCCTCCGGGATTCGACGCAGGGTGAGATCGAGATCTGCGGGCTCAATGCCCGGATCGCGGCCCGGGCGGTGAAGGAGAAGATCGGAGTAGCGCTGCAGACGACAGCCTTGCAGGACAAGATTACGGCGCGGGAGGCGGTGCGGCTTTTCGGGAGCTTCTATCGTGATTCCGTCGCGGCCCCGGAATTGTTGCAGCGCTTCGGGCTCGGCGAAAAGGCGGACGCGCGGTTCGACACGCTCTCCGGTGGACAACGGCAGCGGCTCGCCCTGGCGCTGGCTTTCGTCAACCGACCCGCCGTCGTGTTTCTCGACGAGCCGACGACCGGGCTCGATCCGCAGTCGCGGCGCGAACTCCACGAGCATATCCGGCAAATGAAGCGGGATGGCTGCACGGTGTTGCTCAGCACGCATCACCTCGAGGAAGCTGAGCAGTTGTGCGATCGGATCGCGATCATCGATCAGGGACGGATCGTTGCCACCGGCGCCCCGCATGAGCTGATGGCCGGGGCGGGAGGACTGCAGACGCTGGCCTTGGTCACAACCCCGATGTTGCCGATGGACGAACTCGCCGGCCTGGCGGGCGTGACCGAAGTTGAGAATGCCGGGACCGCGATGCGCCTCCGTAGTCGTGATGTGGCGGCGACACTCGAGGCCTTGGGCACGTTGATGCGCGAGCGGGCCGTGGAACTGGTCGACCTGCAGGTGCGCAAGGCCTCGCTCGAGGATGTCTTTCTCCGGCTCACGCGCCGGGAAACGAAGGAGCCGGCGGCATGAACGGAGCGCTCGAACACCTTTCGACGTCGCTGCGGCTTCACTTCCGAAATCGGATGGCGCTCCTCTACGGGTACCTGTTTCCGCTGATCTTCCTCGTCGCCTTCTGGGTTCTCTACCGCCACGAGAAAATCCCACTGCTGCGGCACATGGGCGAGCTTCTGACCGTGAGCGTGCTCGGCGGAGCGTGCTTTGGCCTGCCGACGGCCATGGTTAGTGAACGCGAGCGCGGAGTGTGGCGCCGCTATCGCCTGACGCCGGTGCCGACCTGGGTCGTGGTGACCAGCACGGTGCTGGCGCGGTATGTGATCGTGCTGACCGCGGGCTTGCTGCAGCTGGCCGTGGCGCTCGCCGTTGGGATGACGATGCCGGAGCACCCGGTGGCGTTGATGGTGGCGTTTAGTGCCGTGGCCTTCGCGTTCATCGGCCTCGGTCTCGTGATGGCGATGCTGGCGGACAACGTCCCCGCGGTGCAGGCCCTCGGACAGTGCGTCTTTCTGCCGATGCTGATCATCGGCGGCGTCGCCGTGCCCCTCGCCAGCCTGCCCGAATGGGCCTTGCACGTTTCCGCGTTTTTTCCCGGACGTTATGCGGTCGAGGCGCTGCAGGCCGGCGTGTCGGGACCGGGTCTGGGCGGGATGCGTTTCAGCCTCCTCGCGCTCGTTCTGATTGGGGCCGCGGGCTGTCTCGCCGGTGCGAAACTTTTCCGGTGGGATGCGCAGCAGCGATTCGCGGCGCGCAGTGGTCGCGGCTGGCTGGTCGTCGTGTTCGCCGCGTGGATGGCGGTGGGCGCCCTGGCGGAATGGCGCGGGCGGATCGCGGTGCCCGTAGACGCAGCGGAGCGCGTGACAGCTCCGGTCGCGGTGGCTCCGCCAGCTCCGGCGTCACTCCCAACGCCGGCGGCCGTTCCACCTCCGCCGCCCCCGCCGGCGCCCTGGGAGAAGATTACCGAGCAGGACATTGCCGGACTGGACTATCGGGTGCCGCCGGATGAGGGCATCGTTTCGCCGATCGCTCCGGTCGACGACGAACCCATCGACTTTCTGGCCGCCCAGGTGGCGGAGGTGCGGCGCCAGCTCCCGAACTGGCCGCCGGGCGACGAGCCCAACGACATCCAGGCTGTGCGTAATCTCCTCTACGTGGCGGGCGTCCCGGATGCGATTCAACTGCCCTCCGAACGCTATTTACCGCGGGTCGTGTTCGATCATCTCACGGAGCGGTATCCGAAGGACAAGTTGATCAAGATCCTCACGTGGATCGCGATGCATCCCGAGGAGGGCATGGTCATCGATGACATCTCCGATCTTGGCATCGAGGGCACGGCGGGAGATCCGTTGGTCGTGCAGGAGCGGGCCTATCTCTACGCCATCAAGTTCATCGCGCGGCTGACGGGGCGGAAGGCGAACTGACCGCGCGGGCGGCAATGGGCCGTCAGCCGCGTTTACGACGGGGCAAGGTTCTCGGGTGCGTCGGTAGAAAGGACTTGCCCGCAAAATTTTGGCCCGGCGATACTGCACATCCATGAAACACGTACGTCTCGGCATCGTCGGCCTGGGTAACATCGGCAAGTTCCACACCGGCTATCTGCTCGACAAGAAGATTGCGCGTTGCGAGCTGACCGCGGTGAGCGATGCCTTTGCGCCGGGCCTCGAGCCGTTCAAGGGCCGCCCGAATCTCAAGACCTTCGCCACCGTCGAGGAGATGATGGATTCCGGCGCAATCGACGCGATCGTCATCGCCACGCCGCACTTTCTCCATACGACAATCGGCATCGAGGCGCTGAAGAAGGGACTCCACGTCATGGTGGAAAAGCCGGTCTCGGCGCACAAGGCGGATGCCGAGCGTCTGTTTGCGGTCGCCGCCCAGCATCCGAAGCAGGTTTTCGCGGGCATGTTCCAGATGCGGGTCGAACCCCGGTACCTGAAGATCCGGAAGGCCATCCAGAGCGGCGAACTGGGCGACCTGGTACGGATCAACTGGATTATCACCGACTGGTTCCGCACCGAGGCCTACTACGCCAGCGGCGGCTGGCGCGCCACGTGGAAGGGCGAGGGTGGGGGCGTGCTCCTCAACCAGTGCCTGCACCAGCTCGACATGCTGCAGTGGCTCTGCGGAATGCCGGCCCGCGTCCGCGGCTTCTGCCAGCTCGGCCGGTATCACAACATTGAGGTCGAGGATAACATCACGACCTACCTCGAGTGGAAGAACGGCGCGACCGGCGTGTTCATCTCGTCGACGGGCGAGGCCCCGGGCACCAATCGCCTGGAGCTGTGCGGCACGCGGGGCAAGATCGCGGTCGAGAACGACAAGATCACGTTCACGAAGAACGACGCGGACATGATCGAGTTCAGCCGTACGTCGAAGAGCGGCTTCGCGAAGCCCGAGGTCTGGAACATCGACATCCCGTTCACCCCATCGCCCAACCCGCACGCGGTGCTGATGCAGAATTTTGTCGACGCCATCCTCGACGGCACCCCGCTGATTGCCCCGGGGACCGACGGCATGGGCTCGGTCGAGCTCGCGAACGTGCTGCTCTACTCCTCGCTAATCAACCAGACCGTCGAGCTCCCGATGGACAGCGCGGCCTGGGAGAAGAAGCTGACGCAGTTGATCGCCGAGTCGCGGCACGAGAAGAAGGTCATCCAGAACACGACCGACGACTTCACCAAGTCGTTCAATCGCTGAGCAGTCGCGCGACGGGCGTGGACGAGCCGCGCCCCGGCGAAAGTCCACCGCGCGGCAAAAATTCTTCGCTCCAACTCCACCGTCAGGTACTCTTCCCCATGGAAAAAATCGCAATTGTCGGCTGTGGCCTCGTGGGTCGCGCCTGGGCCATGGTCTTCGCCCGGGCCGGACATCCGGTGAAACTTTTCGACAGCGCTCCCGGGACGGCCGGGAAGGCCCTCGGCCTCATTTCACAGGGCCTGGAGGAACTGAATCGGGTTGGTCTGATCACCGAGTCGGCGGCGACTGTGATGACGCGCATCACCACCACGTCCACCCTCGCCGAGGCGGTGGGCGACGCCGACTACGTGCAGGAAAGCACGCTGGAGAAACTCGAAATCAAACAGGAGGTCTTCCGTCAGCTTGATGCCGCGGCGCCCGCGAACTGCATTCTCGGCAGCTCGACGTCGACGATTCAGACCTCGCGTTTCACCGAGGGTCTCAAGGGTCGCCACCGTTGCCTCGTGGCGCATCCGGTCAATCCGCCGCACGTCGTGCCGCTCGTGGAAATCTCCCCGGCTCCGTGGACGAGCGACGAGGTCGTGGCGCGGGCGCGGGCCCTGCACGAGCGCGCCGGCCAGGTGGCCATCACGGTAAAGAAGGAGGTCGAGGGATTCATTCTCAACCGGCTCCAGGGCGCACTGTTGCTCGAGGCGTGGCGGCTCGTCGGCGAGGGCTACGTGTCGGTCGAGGATGCGGACAAGTGTGTCCGCGACGGGCTCGGCCTGCGCTGGGCGTTCATGGGGCCGTTCGAGACCATCGATCTCAACGCTCCGGGTGGTGTCGCCGACTACGCCCGCCGCTACGGCCCGCTGTACTACGGGATGCTGAAGGACGTGAAACCGCAGCCGTGGACCGCGGAACTCATTGCCAAGGTCGAAGCCGAGCGCCGCGAAGTCATGCCGGATTCGGAACACGCGGCCCGCGAGGCCTGGCGCGATCGCCGGCTGATGGCGCTCGTGGCGCACAAGCGCCAGCAGACGAAATAGGTCCTCGGTTTCCTTACTCCCTCCCTGCCGCCGACCCCATCCAGCCATGGCCAAGCCCTCCAAGGTAATTATCACCTGCGCCGTGACGGGCGCGATTCACACGCCCTCGATGTCGCCCTATCTGCCGGTGAAGCCGGACGAGATCGCTGAGGCGGCGATCGGCGCGGCCGAGGCCGGGGCGGCCATTGTGCATCTCCACGCGCGCGATCCGCAGAACGGCCGGCCGACCCAGAATCCCGATGCCTTTCTCGCCTTCCTGCCCAAGATCAAGGCGGCGTCGGATGTGGTGATTAACCTCACCACGGGGGGCGCGCCCACGATGACGGTCGAGGAGCGGTTGCAACCGGTGCTGAAACTCAAGCCCGAGGTGGCGTCGCTCAACATGGGTTCGATGAATTTCGGGCTCTACGAAATGCTCGGCCGGTTCGACGACTTCAAACACGACTGGGAGCGGCCGTATCTGGCGAACACGGACGACTGCGTGTTCAAGAACACCTTCCGGGATATCGCCTACATCCTGGAGTCCTGCCGGGAGAACCAGACGCGCTTCGAATTCGAGTGCTATGACATCGGCCACCTCTACACGGCTGCGCACTTTCTCCAGCGGAAGCTCGTTCAGGCGCCGATTTTCATTCAGTCGGTGTTCGGCATTCGTGGCGGCATCGGGCCGCACCCCGAGGACGTGCTCCACATGAAGCGCACCGCCGATCGGCTTTTCGGGGATCAACATTTCTGGTCGGTCCTCGGGGCGGGGCGAAATCAGATGTATATTGCGGCCCAGTCGGCCGTCATGGGCGGACACGTCCGGGTGGGGCTCGAAGACAGCCTGTGGATCGGCAAGGGCAAGTTTGCCAAGACCAGCGCGGAGCAGGTCGTAAAGATTCGCCGGATCCTCGAGGAAATCGGGCTCGAAATCGCGACTCCCGATGAAGCCCGCCAGATGCTGCACCTCAAGGGACGCAACAGCGTGAACTTCTAGTTTGGGGGCAAAAAAAGGGGCCGCCCTGCGGCGACCCCTTTTCCCTCAATACCTGAAACCTAACCCTGACAAATTAGTTGGTGATATCGAAGGTCGTGCTCTCCGCGCGGATGGGCAGGTAGCTTTCGTACCACTTCTTCTGGGCGGCGCTGCCAGAGTAGGCCGTCAAGGCGGCTTCATCGGCGAACTCCATCACGATGGCATGGGTCTTGTCGCCCTGGACCTTGAACGCTTTCGTCCAGACGCGGGTGATGCCCTTGTATTCCTGGGGAAGGGCTTGGACGCCATCGAGAGCCGCCTTGATTTGGGCAGGGGTGGTGCCGTCCTTGAATTTGACGGTGACCACATGGATCACGGATTTGGGAGCGGCTGAGGCAGCCTGTGCCGAAGTGGCGGCGGTGGTGAAGGCGAGCAGTCCGGTGAGGAGCAGCGCCGTGGTGAGTTTTTTGAACAGGATGGTCATGGTTGGTTGGGGAAAAAGTCGCGACGGAGGGAAGTCGGCAACCGGGGCGAGTAGATTGAAGGCGGCGGCGCGTTGAACAGAAGAAAAATCCGGTTTGGATACGTTGCGCGATTTTCCATCCCCTGGCGACGACCGAGTCAGCGCGGATCGGATTCTATCTGCAGGACGATCTTGCCGATGTGCCGGCTGCTTTCCATCAGGCGGTGCGCCTCGGCCGCCTGGTTCAGGGGAAACGTGGCGAAGACCGTCGGCCGCAGCTTCCCGGCCGCGATCAGGGGCCAGACGTGGCGCTCCACCTCGGACGCGAGCGCGGTTTTGAAGGTAGCATCGCGGGCGCGCAGTGTGCTGCCGGTGATGGTCAGGCGCCGGGCCATGACGTCGAGCGGCCCGAACTCGGCCCGCTGGCCCTGGATCGAATTGATGAACACGAGCCGGCCTTCCGGGCGGAGCAGCCGCAGGTTGCGGGGGACGTAGTCTCCCCCGATCATGTCGAGGATGACATCCATGCCGTCGGCTTTCAGCACGGCCTCGAAGTCTTCCGTGTGGTAGTTGATTCCGCGCCCGGCTCCCGCCCCGACGCAGGCGCGGCATTTTTCCTCCGTGCCGGCGGTGGCCCAGACCCGCGCGCCGATGGCTGCTCCAAGTTGAATCGCCGTCATGCCGATCCCGCTCGAGCCCCCATGGACAAGGAGATTTTCACCGGGCTGCAGCCGGCCGCGCTGGAAGACATTGTGCCAGACCGTGAATGCGGCCTCGGGCAGTCCGGCCGCCTCCGTGAGCGACCAACCTGCTGGCACGGGCAGGCAATGGCCGGCGTCGACGGCGACGAATTCCGCATAGCCGCCTCCGGCCAGCAACGCGCAGACGGCGTCATCGGTCTTCCAGCGCGTCACACCCGCCCCACACTCCGCGACCGTCCCGGCCACCTCCAGCCCGGGAATGTCCGGCGCCACGTGGGCGGGGGCCGGGTAGCGGCCCTCGCGTTGGATAATATCGGCCCGGTTGAGGCCGGCCGCCGCGACGCGAATCAGCACCTGCCCGGATCCACAGGAGGGACGCGGGCGCTCCACCAGCGTGAGAACGTCGGACGGTCCGGGGAGGGAGATGGCGACGGCCTTCATGCGCATGACAGGGGAAGGTTAGGGCGGGCCGGAGTTCCCGCAAGTGGTCGATCGTCCTGGCCGGCGGTCCGCGTCGCGCCGCTGGCGCGACTTATTCGAACGGGATGCCCCCGGCCGATCTTTCGTTGATGATACTCCTCGTAGTCGGGGACGAGGCCGTCGCAGACGCTGTCCATCAACGGCGAGGAAATGACAAAGTCCGCGGTGGCCCGGTTGCAGGCAAGCGGGATTGTCTTGAAGACCGCCGGAGGCCGCCCGCAACTCATAGGTCTGCCATGACGGAACATTTTCCCGCCCCGGAGTTGAGTTACGAGGATCTGACGATTGGCCGCCGGCTGCGCACGGGCACGATCGAGGTGAGGAGGGAGGAGATGCTCGCGTTCGCCTCGCGGTATGATCCCCAACCCTTCCATCTGGAGGAGACCGCGGGCCAGGGGAGCGTCTTCGGCGGCATGTCGGCGAGCGGCTGGTTCACGGCGGCGCTGACGATGCGGCTGATGATTCTCGGTGAATTTAAGTTTCGCGGCGGTGCCGTCGGGCTCGGCGTCGAGGCCATTCGCTGGCCCCGGCCGGTGCACGTCGGCGATCGGCTGACCGCCGAAACCGAGGTGGCGGCGATGAGGGTCTCGGAATCCCGGCCGGCCTTCGGGATCGTGAAGTTCGTCACCACGACCACCAACCAGCGCGGGGAAGTCGTGATGACGAAGACCGCGAACGTGTTGATTCCGCGCCGCGCCGCTCCGCCAAGGTCCGAGTAGGGGCGCAGTTTCGCTGCGCCCGTCGAACTCACCCGGGTTACTTCTTCAGCAGCGCATCGACCGAGAAGCGTCCGCCGCCGAGGATCAGGAGGGCGACGACGATGCCGAGCGCGAGGAGGTGGAACTCGATGCCCTCGCCCTTCTGGTTGCCGGCCCAGTTCATGAAGAAGCCGTTGGCCCGGTGCTGGGCCGCCGCGACGAGCATCACGCCGCCGACGCCGAGGGCGGCGACGCGGGTGCCGGCGCCGGCGATGAGCATCAGGCCGCCGACGGACTCCGCGAGGATCGCCAGGAAGGCGAAGATCCACGGCGCCCCGACCGTGCCGGTAAGATAGCCCATGGTGCCCTTGAACCCATAGCCGCCGAACCAGCCGAGAGTCTTTTGCAGCCCGTGCGGAAGAATCATGATGCCGAGGGCCAGGCGCAGGGCGGTGCCCGCGAGGGAGTCGCCCGTGGCGACGAGGGAGGTGAAGAGGGATGATAGTTGCATACGCAATCACCATGAAAGCGATAGTTGCATCTGCAAGTAAAATCCTTCTCGTGGTGGCATGAAGAAGGAACTCCCCGCCGCCCAACTCGACGCCTGGCGCAGGTACTATGTCTCGTTCTGGCGGATTTCCGCGGCCATCGAGGCCGACCTGGTCGCCGCGGGGCTCCCCTCGCTGAGTTGGTATGACGCCCTCTATCAACTCTATCGCGCGCCCGAGCGGCGCCTGCGGATGAGCGATCTCGCCCGGGGGGCGTTGTTGAGCCGCAGCGGGCTGACCCGGCTCGTCGACAAACTGGAGGCCGAGAAATTGATCGAGCGGCGCACGTGTCCGGAGGATGGCCGCGGCCAGCACGCGCAACTCACGGACAAGGGCGTCGAGTGCCTGCGCAGGATCTGGCCGGTGTACCGGGCGGGCATCGCCAAATATTTCGGCGCGCAGATGAACGACGCCGAAGCGAAGCAACTGGCGACGGTGTTCCGGCGGATCGTCGCGGTGCTCGATCCCGGCATGGACGAGGCCAAGGAGTGATTTCCCCATCCGGTCCAACCCATGAGTTGGATGGGATGGTCCGGAAACAATCAGGATAGAACCGGAGCTGACGCCCGCGTGTGGCCGCAAGCGTGAGCGAGTGGAGGCCCGTTGGGTTCGCGTTGGGTCCGCCGTCCGTCAAAGACCGGCGCCCGACCCATTCGGCTATTTCACGATCTCGTAGCTCTTCCAGTCGTTGAGGTCGCCGGTTCCGCGATAGCGCGGCCAGCCCGGGTACTCACACATCGGACGGGAGCGTCCAAAGGTTGCGCGGTTGATGTCGATCCCGGGCGCCACCGGCGGCGGCACGCCGTGCTCCACCCAGTTGTCGAGAATCGCGAGATTGTCCCAGGTGACGGAGAACTTGCCGCTGCCATGCGCCAGGCCCGGCACGAGGTAGAACCGGAGAAATTCGGCGACCCGAGCCGCGCCCATCTTCGCCACGATCGCGCGGTAGATCTTGATGTTCTCGAGCGGGCTGACGCTGGGATCGTCGAGGCCCTGGACCCAGAGAATCTTCCCGCCGCGGGCCCGCATTTTTTCGAAGTCGGGATTGGTGGCGCCGATCTCGCCCGACAGCCGGACCAGCCGCTCCTGCAGCGGTCCGGGGTGCATGAGATCGAAGCTGAGAAGGCTGAACTTCGGATCCCGCGCCACGAAATACTTCAGGAACTGATCGGCGCGGGCGACGTGATGGGCATTCGGCCCCGAATCGGGCGGTTCCATATACGCCGCCTGGGAACCGAGCTGCATCGTGATTCCCTCCTGGCTGTTGTAGCCGGCGTAGGAGTCGATGCCATGGGCCAGCGCGTACGGGAGTTTGTAGCCTTCGTGATAAATCTTCAGGGTGCGCTCGATCTGGACCGGGGTGAGGGCGCCGGCGGTGCCAGCGGCAGAGAGATCGGCAATGAGACGCCCGGATTGCGCGCGCGCCTCGTTCATGTTGCTGACGAGTCCGTCGGCGGCGCCATCGAGTGCGTCGAAGCGGTCGAGCGCGGACTTCGCGATTTGTGCGACCATCGCCGGAGCGATCCAGCCCGCGGAGTTGTCGTCGTAGACCGCGCGGGCCAGGGCCGCGCCCCAGAGCCGGAGTCCCATGAAGTTCGCCGTCGGATAATTCGTCAGCACGCCGTCGTAGACGTCCGGCCAGCGCTGCGCCGCGGTCAGGCCTTCGCGACCGCCCGTCGAGCCGCCGGAGAAATAGAGCCGGCGCGGCGCCCTGCCATAGTAGGCCTGCGCGATCGCAAAGACGGCGTCGCGCGTCTTCCGGATGTGCATGTAGCCGTAGTTGGCGAGCGCCTCGTCGTTGAGCGCGAACGAAGCGTCGTCGCCGTCGGCCGCCTGATGGCCGGAGTCGCTGGCGAACGTGATGTAACCGAGCGCGAGCGGGACCGGCACGGACTCAAGGCCGAGCGTGGGCTTGCCCAGCGTGTTGGGGATCCGACCATTGTAGCCACCACCGCCCATCTGCAGCGCCTTCTCGTTCCAGTGCGTCGGCAGGTTCACCTGGAACTTGATGTCCGGCGCCTTCGGATCGACGGGATGAATCGATCCGAGCACGCGGCAATACTCGCCCAAGATGTTGCCCTCGTCGGCTGCGCCCACGAGCACGGCCGAGGTTACTACCGCGCCAGTGGTCGGAAGTGAAATGGCAGTGGCGGGAATCTTCATCCCCGCCAGTTTCGCCGCGGAACCTGTGGGAACGACGGCGGTGGCCGACGAGCCGGCCAGCCACGCGAGCAGGCAGGACATGAGTAGGGTGGGGCTCATTTTCATAGGCACTTTGGGGTGACGTTTTTGCCTGATCGAAACGAAGCGCGCGGTGGAACCGGCGAGCCGCCTGAGACCCTTATCCCGCAACTCTTCCCGCTGCCAGCGGGAACAATCCGGTTGGAGCCTGAAGCCAGGAAGCCAGGAATCGGACCAGGCCGAATTCGAGAGCTTGCGGAAAGTGGAGTGAGGAACCCCAGAGGTTGGAACCGAGATGATGTGACCGGCCGCAGGCTTGGTTCATGGCTTCCTGGCTTCGGGCTCAACCAACCAATTCTGCTATGGCCGAACCCCGCGGGCCTTCAGCGCCGCCGCGTGCAGGGCCGCAAGGTTCGCGGTCACGCTGGGGTGCGGCGTGCCGTCCATCGCGACGAGTCCCTGCTTCAGCATGTTCCCGCGGTCGGCCCGGAAGCTATCCACATACTGGCAGCGTTGATAGCCGATCACGTAGGGCTTCGCAGCCGCGGCGAGGAGGAAGGTTTCGACCAGCGCGTTTGCCGCGATCGGATCCGGCGCCTGATGCCAGAGGGTGACCGGATGCGCTGGCGTGCGGACGCTGACTTGATGATCGCACACGAGGATCGGCTTTCCGCTCACCTCGTGCAGGCGATCGAACGTGGCACCGTCGAACGCAGTCTCGTCGCGTCCCGGCCCCGGCCGCGGTCCCACCTCGGGTCCGGGTTGGATCGAAAGGACATCGATCCATTTCGCGGCCTCGCGGAGGACAACGTCCGGGTGATCGTACAACTTGTACCGCTCGCCGAAGATCAACCGCCCGGGAGCAAACTCGCGAAACGCCCCGCCGATCACCTGGTACAACTCGCGGGCGATCCGGCCGAGAAAGAGTTCGTCGTCAGCGAGCCCGGTGGGATGGCTGCGGTCGAATTCCCGGAAGTCGAAGATCAGTAGATCGTCGAACGAGGCGATCGCGTGACCGTAGGCCGCGGCGTACCCGGCGGGGTTGTTACCATAGCGCTCGCGCAGAAACTCCACATACGCCCGCTTGCCCGCGCTCGTGGCAGGCAGCCGGCGTATGGCACTTACCCAGTCGTCGCCCCGGAGCCGCCGGGCCTGGGCGAGGTCCCAGCGCGGGGTGTCGCTCCAATAGTAGCCGATGAGGTTGGAATGGCCCGCCGTGGCGGCGCAGTATTTCCGGATCGTCTCCCGGGTCGTGCGCTGAAACTCCCGATCGAAGACGTCGAGATAGGTGAACTGGGCCGCTTCCTGATAGTGGCTGCTCTGGGTGAGCTGGATCTGCGCGAGAAAAGGCAGGGCCTCCCGCGCCTCGTCGGGTGTCCCGTAGCCGAGGTTGTTGAAGCCCCACTCGCGCATCCGGCGAATCGCCTCCGCGAGGAACGCCGCCCGCGCCGCTGGTTCTCGCGGGGCGCTTTCGCCGACATGGTTCAGCCCGAGCAGAAACAACTTTTCGCCGGCGGGCGTGACCAGGGAATGGCGTTCGCCGGCCCGATCGATTCGGTATCCCCGGGGCTCCGCCCCCTGGACGAGGCCCGATCCCAAGATGGCCGATCCGATGGCCAGCAGGCCGGTGAGCAGGAATCGGGGTTTCATGCGCGGTGCTGGCGAGTGAGATCAACCCAGACACACGAGGCAACCCCGGATGGACTTTGAACCCGAGCCAGAGGTTTTGCAGGATAAACAGGAGGCGAGCGCAGGATGAACAGGATTGATTCCTGGATTCAGGGTTTCGGGCTCAAGCTGGGCCTGCCGACGACACCTTTTGGCTTTGGTCCGCTGACCGTTGATCACGGGCTGGCCGCCGGCAGGGATTTCAGCCGGGCCAGTTCCTTCGCGGCATTCGCGTTCTTGGAATCGATCGCCAGCGATCGTTCGTAGTTCTCGATCGCGAGTTCGCGCTGGCCGTTCCTGGCGTACGCCTCGCCGAGGCTGTCGTAGACATTCGCCGAAGCGGGAAACAGCTCCGCATTCCAGAGCAGAACGGCGATCGCTTCCGCAAACTTCTGTTTGCCCAGACGGGAGTAGCCGAGCCCGTTGAGCTGACTTTCATTCACATACAGCCCGCCGAACTTCTCGGTCTTTAGCTCCGCGAACAGCCGTCGCGTGGCCTCGAGCCCGCGACCGTCGAGCGTTTCCAGCAGTACGTCGGCGAGGGCGTAGTCTTTCAGTTCCAGGAGTTCGACGTCGAAGCGCAGGGTTGAATTGCCCGGGATCGGGCCGCGCTTTTGGGGTCCGTAAGCGAGATCGGGCGGGATGATGAACGTGGCCTGGTCGCCGACCCGCAGCAGCGCAAAGCCTTCATCCCAGCCGCGGATGACGCGGCCCATGCCGAGCGTGAACGCGAACGGCTCGCCTCGCTTCCGTGAACTGTCGAGGAGCGAACCGTCCATGAAGGTGCCGACATAGTGCACGATCGCCACCTGTCCGACCTTCGCCACCGGTCCGCTGCCGTGGGACGTGATCACATATTTCAGCCCGGACTCCGTCGTGGTGAGGCCCTCGGGGAGGGCGGGCGTGGTGGTGGGAGCCGCAGGCGACTGCGCGTGGAGAGCGGGGACTGCGACCGACGCGAACGCCAACAGCGCGAGGCGGGTGAAGATCGTTTTCATCGTGAGGTCGAATACGGACGCGGCGGAGCCGCAACCAAAGTGGAGGGCCGAGCTCCGCCGAGGCCGC
>CAINHV010000316.1 GCA_903848965.1 uncultured Opitutia bacterium
GAACTTGAACCCCGCCTGTTCCAGCCGCCAAGGACGCACGCGATTGCTCGCCAGCAGGACTTCGCCGGCCATGTCTCCGAAGGCCAGATGCAAGGCCCAAGCGGGGGCCGGAAGGGCGGCCGGCCTGCCGAGCACGCGACCTAGCGTCTGTGCCAAGTCGACGTTCCGCACTGGCGCGGGTGAGACCACGTTCACCGGGCCCTGCAATCGTTGATCGTCGATCGCGAGCAAGACCGCGGCCACCAGGTCGTCCATCGCCACCCAGCTTACCCACTGCCGGCCGTGGCCGAGGGGGCCGCCGAGCCCGAGGCGAAAGAACGGGAGTTGCTTGCCCAGCGCCCCACCTTCGCGACCCAACACCATGCCGAAGCGAAGCAACACGGTCCGGATGCCCTTGCGGGCCGCGCCCTCCGCATGTGTTTCCCAAGCGAGGCACACCTCGGGCAGGAATCCATGCCCGATCGGGCTCGCCTCCGTGAGCAGTTCGTCGCCGGAGTCACCGTAGAATCCCACGGCCGAGGCGCTGAGGAACGCCCGCGGTGGCCGGGACATCTTTCCCATCGCCACGACGAGCGTGCGCGTCGCCTCGACGCGGCTGCGAAAAATCCGTTCGCGCCGCCGCGAAGTCCAGCGGCCCCCGGCGATGTTCTCGCCTGCTAGGTTGATCACCACATCGGCGCCCGCCAGCGCCTCGCCGGCCAGCTCCCCTTGCTCGGGACGCCACGAAATTTCCCCGGGACCGCGCGTTGACCGGCGCACCAGCGTGCGCACGACGTGACCGGCCGCGACCAACTGCGGAACCAGGGACCGCCCCACAAAGCCCGAGGCGCCGGCCACGACTATATTCATGGCCGCGCTCCGGTTCTCAATTCTTTGAAGGCGGCTAGCGCCTCGTTCCGCGCGGTGGCGTGATCCACGAGGGGGTGCGGATAGGTTTCTCCCAGGCGGACGCCCGCGGTCGAGAGCACCCCCGGCGGCGCCGCCCAGGGCTCATGGATCCAATCGGCACTTACCGCTGCCAATTCGGGCACCCAACGTCGCACATAGGCGCCGTCCGGATCGAATTTCCGACCCTGCAGGACCGGCGCGAAAATCCGAAAATAGGGCGCTGCGTCGACACCGCAGCCCGCGCTCCACTGCCAGCCGAGAGTGTTGTTCGCGAGATCGGCATCGACCAAGGTGTCCCAAAACCAGGACGCCCCGTGCGTCCACGGCAGCCGAAGATGTTTCACCAGGAACGAGGCGACGATCATCCGGACACGATTGTGCATCCAGCCGGTCTGCCACAACTGCCGCATGCCCGCGTCGACAATGGGGTAGCCGGTCCGGCCCCGTTCCCACGCCCGCAAGCGCACGCCCCGCGGATCCTTCACCCAGGGAAATCGCGCGAACTCGGGCCGCATCGGAAGCTCGGGTGCGGTCGGATTGTGAAACAGCACGTGATGCGCAAACTCGCGCCAGCCGATCTCGCTCAGGAAGACGGCCGATCCCGCATCCGGAGGAAAAATGCCGGAATCACCGCTCCGCGCGCGGATGGCCGCCCAAACTTGGCGCGGTCCAATTTCTCCGAAGTGCAGGTGCGCCGAGAGCCGCGACGTTCCCTCGTGGTCCGGCCGATCGCGGCCCGATTTATAGTCGCCGGCCGCCTGGGCTGCGAACCGATGCAACCGCGCCCGGGCGGACTGCTCCCCGGGCTTCCAATCGGCCGCAAATCCGTCCGCCCAATTCAGGCGCGGCAGCAATTCGAGTTCCGGCAACAGCAGCGAACGCGGCCATTTCGCCGGCGCCGGCAACGCCTTCGTCAGCAATTTCACCGGCGCCTCAACCGGCAGCGTCAGGGCATGCCGCCAATACGCCGTGAAGATTTGGAACGGCCTCCCTTGTTGGTTCGTGATCTCGGATGGTTCCCTCAGCAGGGTGCTGTTGAAGCTCGCCGCCTTGACCGTCCCGCCTGCCAGGGCCTGCGCCACCCGCGCCCCTTGCGCCACGCCCATCGGTTCGTACCGGCGATTCCAAAAAACTGTCGTGGCCCCGGTGCTCCCGGCGAGTTCGAGCAACACCGCCGGGGCGTCGCCGCGCGCGAGGATCAGCCGCGAACCAAGGGTGCGCAGCGATTCGTCGAGCGCCGCCAGCGAATGGTGGAGCCACCAGCGCGAGGCCCCGCCCGCGACCCAGCGAGCTTCGGCTGCCTCGTCCCAGATATAGACTGGGATAATCGCTCCGCCTCGGGCCACGGCTGCGTTCAACGTGCGGTTGTCCTGCAGGCGCAGATCCTGCCGGAACCAGACGATCGCCGGAGCGGGAGACGTCAGCGCCACCGTCACAGCGCGTCCTGATAAAGGCGCTCGTAGCCGCGGGCCGCCACTCTCCAGCTAAAGTCCTTTGCCATCCCGCGCTGCTGCACTTGGGCGTAGAGGGCGGGCGCCGCGAAGAGTTCGAGCGCGCGCTGCAGCGCGTCGCGAAGTCCCGCCGCACTCGGCGGACAGGTCAGGCCCGTGCCGGTGGTGGGATGCTCCGAGGCATCGATCACCGTGTCCACCAGACCACCGACCCGGCTCGTGATTGGCACGGTTCCGTACACTTGGGAATACATTTGGTTCAGGCCGCACGGTTCGAACACCGAGGGCATCACGAAGAAATCGCTGCCCGCCTCCACCAGATGGCTCAGCGGTTCGTCGTGACGCGCGCTGAACGCAATTTTTTGCGGGTGGGCGGTGGCTAGTTTCTGCAGATCCCGCTCCATCCGCCTGTCGCCCGAGCCAAGCACAATCAGCCGGGCGTCGTGGCGCATGAAGAACTCCGCATTCGTGAGGACGAAATCGATGCCCTTCTGCTCCGTCAGCCGGCAAACCATCCCGAAGATCGGCCCCTTGAACTCAGGCGTGAGTCCGAACCGCTTGAGCAGCTCCACCCGGCAGAGCTGCTTGCCCGTCAAATTGGCCGCCGAGTACCGGGCTGGCAGCACCGGATCGAGGGCAGGATTCCACACCTGCGTGTCCACGCCATTGAGGAGGCCCACGATGTCGTCCGCGCGGGTTTGGATCACGCCGTCGAGCCCGCACCCGAACTCCGGCGTCTGGATTTCCTGCGCGTACCGCGGACTCACCGTGGTCACGCGGTCGGAAAACAGAATCCCTCCTTTCATCAGATTCACCTGCGAGTAATACTCGATTCCATCGATGTGCATGAGATCTTCGGGCAGATTCGTGCGCCCGAACGTCTTCGCCGGGAACAGCCCCTGGAACGCGATATTGTGAATCGTGAAGATCGTCTTGAGCGCGAGGGTCACATGATGCCGTCGTTCGGCCTGGCGGACCAGCAGCGGAAGCAGGGCGGCCTGCCAGTCGTGGCAGTGCACGACGTCGGCCTGGAGATCGCCGAGCCGCAGCATCTCGACCACGCCCTTGCAGAAAAAGATGAATCGATCCGCGTTGTCCTCGTAGTCGCGCTCGCCGTTCCCATAGGCACCCCGGCGATCGAAGTACTCGTCACGGCAAATCAAGTACACCTGCAGGTTCTTGCGCGGGGAAAAGACCCGCACCTCACCGGTGAGAAACTCGTCGCCCAGCTCCACCTTGAGCCGCAGCCGGCGCTCCGCGCCCTGCGCCTCGGGATGGTCGAGGGCGCTGCGGTAGCCCGGGATGAAGGCGGCTACGTCGTGGCCATTGTCCGCCAGCGCCGTGCTGAGCGCACCGACCGCATCGGCCAGTCCGCCCGTCTTGATATACGGGAACATCTCGCTCGCCACCTGGACGATTTTCATCGCCCGCCATTAACGCAGGCTCTTTCTTCAAGTCAGTCTCAAAGCACGTCGAAACGTGCTGTGCCTTTCCCAACCCATGTCTCTTCGCGATCGTCTGCTCGCCCTTCTGCGCGCGCCTGATTTTTCACCCGCCAATGAATTCGAACTCGCCCGCCGGCTCGCCCTGAAGAAAAAAGAGCGGAGCAATCTCGCCCACGAGATTCGGCTCCTGCTCAAGTCGGGTGAGTTCAGCCGGGGTGGCAACGGTCGCCTTGCGCCCCGCGGCGCCGGTCCCGCCAAAGCGCGGAGCGCCGACGAGCGCTCGATCTTTATCCCGCGCTCGAAAGCCGCGCGCGAAGGTTCACCCAAGCTGGAGTCGCCGGCCCTGTTTGCCCCGACTGCCGTGCCCGCCGGCGCACCCGCTCGGACACCTTTCGTCAATGCGGGTCCCGACGAAGGCCTGTCCCCGAAGCCGGCGCACAAGTCCGCTCCCGTTCGCCTCGGACCACATGAGCTGATCGGCCGCATTCAATTTCGCGCGGGCGGTTCTGCGTTTGTCGTGCGGGAGGCGCAGACCGGCATCACCGCGGAACCAGCGCTCCAAGTATTTCCCGAGGACACTGGCCTGGCCCTGCCGGGTGATCGCGTCGTCGCCCGGGAATTCCCGGGACGCAAGGGACGCCGCGTCGGGGAGAAAGTAGGTGCCGTCGTCCGGGTTCTCGAACGCGCCCGCGAAAACATTGTCGGCGATCTTCGCCGGCAGGGCCGCTCCTTCGTTGTGCAGCCGGACGACCCACGTTTCGCCCGCGAGATCTCGGTCGGCGATCCGGCGAAATCCGGCGTCACTCCCGTTCCAAAGGAGGGCGACAAGGTCGTCGTGCAACTCGGCGAGTGGCGGAATCGCTACGACACGCTGACCGGCACCATCACGTCGCGCCTCGGCCGGACCCACGAACCGCGAGCGGAATTACTCGGCATCTTTCTCAAGTACGATCTGGCCACTCAGTTTCCGGCGGACGTGGAAAAGGAGGCCTCGGTCCTGCCCGATCGCGTCCGTCCGGCCGACATCGGAAACCGCCTGGATTACCGCGAGCAGGCCGTGTTCACCATCGATCCGGATGACGCTAAGGATTTCGACGATGCGCTTTCCTACGAGGAAGTCGGCGGCGGCGATATTCGCATCGGTATTCACATCGCGGATGTCTCGACCTATGTAAGAGCTGGCACCGCGCTCGATCGCGAGGCGCAACGGCGCGGCAACTCGACCTACCTGGTCGGCGTCGTCATTCCGATGTTGCCGGAGAAACTCTCGAACGGGCTGTGCTCGCTGGTCGAGGGCCAGGATCGCCTCTGCAAGGCGGTGTTCCTCACCTTCGGTCGCAACGCGAAGATTAAGGAGACCACCTACGCGAACACCGTGATTCGCAGCCGCAAGCGCCTCACCTACAAACAAGCCTACGCGCTGCTTTTCGAGCGCGACCTCGATCGCGTGCGCGCCCTCCCGTTGCCACCAAAACATCAAACGGGTTCGACCGGCCGGGCGCTGCAGGATCTCAGCGATCAGGAATTGGCGGATTTGCAGAATTGGATTCGAGCCCTCTGGAAAATTGCCAGCCGGCTTCGCGCCGATCGCATGGCCCACGGATCGCTCGAGTTGGACATGCCGGAGACGAAGATTTTCGTCGACGAGCGCGGCTATGCCGATCGCCTCGAGAAGATCCAGCACGACGAAAGTCATCAACTCATCGAGGAGTTCATGCTCGCCGCCAATGAGGCGGTCGCCCGTCTCACCCGCACCCAATCGCTCGCCTCGCTCTACCGCGTGCATGACGATCCCGACGTCGAGAAGCTCGAGGAGTATCGCGGTTTGCTCGGGACCTTCGGCATCCAGGCCGGCGACCTCACGGTTCGGGCTGAGTTGGTCAAGCTGCTCAAGGTTCTGAGCACCCACCCCCAGGGCTACACCTTGCGCACGCAATTGCTCCGCAGCCTGAAAAAGGCTGCTTACCGGGCGTCGCCCGATGGCCACTTTGGTCTGCACAAGAAGGACTACACCCATTTCACCTCGCCGATTCGGCGTTACTCCGATCTCGTCGTGCATCGTGTGCTCGAGTCGTACCTTGCCCGCCAGGGGGCGAAAGCCGGCGGCCACCGCGCGGCCAGTTACGATCTCCCCCGCGTCGTACGCATCGGCGAGCACATTAGTCTGACGGAGATTACCAGTGCCGAGGCCGAGCGCGACAGCGTAAAGGTGAAGCTCCTCGAATATTTCGAACGCGAACTCGACAAGAAGCCCCGCGCCCGGTTCGCCGCTATCATCACCGACGTCCGGCCGAACGGCTTCTTTATCGAGCTGATCGAGTCGATGACCTTTGGCTTTGTCGCCGCCTCCCACCTCACTGACGATTATTATACCCTCAGTAATGCAGGTGATGCGCTGGTCGGTCGGAAGCGCCGCAAGCGCTATGAAGTCAATGGCCGCCTTGAGGTCGTGGTGGACAAGGTGGATCGCTACAAGCGATTGATCGATTTCCAGCCAACGGCGCCTTCGAGCCGTTGATCGGGGCGAGACGGACGGACGGTAGCGCCACCCCTTGCCGCTCCACATGTCAGACGGAAAAGGGACTCTGCCCTTGCCGATTTTCCAGGTTACGTCTAGCATGACTCCTGCTGAATTGCCCCCAAACTACCATGAAAGCACCGTCTGGTTTCTCCCTGATGTTTGTCGCCTTGGCCCTGTTGCAAGGCCCGTCCTTCGGCACCGCGAGAGAAATCATCGACGAGCAGCCGATGCAGATCGTCCAAACCACGGAGGCGCGGTTCCCGACGGAACTGACGGCCCGGGGCATCCGCGAGGGCGAGGTCAGGGCGGTCATGTTGGTTGATGCCGACGGCCGACTCGCCGACGTGATGGTAACGGCGTTTAGCCACCCCGAGTTCGCGGTGGCACTGTTGAACGCGGTTCGGTCTTGGGAATACATTCCGGCCCGCCAGAACGGCGAGCCGACCGGACAGCGTATTCAAATCACTTTTAACTTCCAGCAAAGTGGCGCCATCGTGTCGATGTTGCCGGCGGCGGCCATCGCCGCGTCGATGGCGCGTTTCCTGCCGTACCAAGTCACCTCGTTGGTCTGCACGGCGAACGAACTCGATCGCGTACCGGCAGTTCGGCACTCGGTATCGCCCCACCATCCCGGAAAATCGATGACACCCCCGGCGACAACGGGCAGGGCAACCATTGATTTCTACATTGATTCCGAGGGGCGCCCCCGGATGCCAGTGGCCATGAAGGCCTCGCACGTCGAATTCGCCGTGGCGGCCGCTGACGCACTCATGGAGTGGCGCTTCACGCCGCCGACCTACCACGGGCGGCCGATCATGGTGCGCATGGTGCAGGAGTTTGTATTCTGATCGGCCCCGGAACCGGGCCGGTTGCTGTGGGGACCGGCCAGTCAGCCGCCATTCCGTATGAGCATGAAGAACTACGAATTCCCCGGCGAATTTCACCGACTCTATCGGCAGGCCGTCGAGTCCTACGCCAAGGGTCAGCGCAGCAGCGATGGCCTATTTTCGCCCCTCGAACGCGATTGGATTGCGGCGCATGGTCTGACCACCCAGCACCTGTTCGACTACGCCGAGGATCATAACAACTACGGCGGCGAACCAGGATTTGAGCACGCGCTGAGCATCGAACTCGTGCGACGGGACTATTTCATCAACGTCCAAGGAGGCCGGCCAAGTGGCCGGATCCTCGAGGAAAGTTCCCTGCCCGCCAAAGACGAAGCAGTCCGCGGCGTAGCTTGGCTCCCTCGCTTGCTCCCCAAAGCCAAGGCCAAGCTGCGCGGCGAACTGCCCGCCTCGTTGATGTTCGGTTGCGGCGGGGACAGAAATTTTTTCAAGACGCACGACCTCCTGCCGGCGCAGTTCCTGGCGGTGGTCTCGCGGCACTTGGACGATGACGCGGCCGTCGTGGACTGGGTGGTCCGGCACAGCGTTGTGAACCCCCAGGGACACGTCCAGTGGCGGCCCGGAAACAATCTGTCGACCTTGTTCCGTCACGCCACCCGAAATGCCGCCGCTTAGTCTGGACAAACTCAGGACAGGCTTCCTTATTTGGCCGAAGTTACCCGTTTCTACCGTACGGGCTGTGTCATGCCGTCGGTAATCCCCTATCCGAACTCTTAAGAACATGAAATATACGCTGAATATTAACGGCAAGTCCCACACGGTGGACGTAGCCCCCGACACTCCCCTGCTCTGGGTGCTTCGCGACACCATCGGTCTCGTTGGCACAAAATTCGGCTGCGGCATCGGCCAATGCAGCGCTTGTACCATCCACTTGAACGGCGAACCGACCCGCGCGTGCATGACCCGTGTTTCGAGTGTGCGCAATTCGAAGGTAGTCACGATCGAAGGGCTCGCCGAGGAAAGCGGCCGGCTCCATCCGGTGCAGCAAGCTTGGGTCGACCTCGATGTCGCCCAATGCGGCTACTGTCAGGCCGGTCAGATCATGACGGCCGCGGCGTTGCTGCGTGATAATCCGAAGCCGAGCGATGCGGACATCGACGGCGCCATGGCCGACAATCTCTGCCGGTGCGGCACTTACCTGCGCATCCGGGAAGGCATCAAGCGGGCGGCCGGAATGACCGCCGGCAAGGAGGCGACCCAATGAAAACTGCCACTCTCAACAACTCGATCGACCGTCGCGATTTTATCCGTCTCTCGGCGCTGGCCAGCGGCGGACTCGTCCTCGGATTCTACATCAATTCCAACGGTGAGGCCCAGGCCGCCGAAAGCGCCTCCGGTCCCGGCGGCAGCTTCGCGCCTAATGCCTTTGTCCGCATCGCGCCGGACGGCAAGGTGACGATCGTCTCCAAGCAGCCGGAAATCGGCCAGGGCATCAAGACCTCGCTCCCGATGGTCATCGCCGAGCAACTCGACGTTGACTGGAAGGATGTCACCATCGAGCAGGCCGACGTGCATGACCGCTACGGCAGCCAGAGCGCCGGCGGCAGCACCTCGACGCCCAATAATTACGAGAACTTCCTTCGGGTCGGTGCCGCCGCCCGAGCGATGCTCGTCGAGGCCGCCGCCCAAACCTGGGGTGTTCCCGCCGCGCAGTGCACCACCGCGTCTGGCACCGTGACTCACAGCGCCTCCAAGCGCTCGCTCAAGTACGGCGCCCTCGTGGCCAAGGCGGCCACCCTGCCCGTGCCTGATGCGGCCACGGTCGCGCTGAAGGACCCCAAGGATTATAAGCTCATCGGTCGTCGGATCACCGGTGTCGACAACCCGAAGGTTGTTACCGGAGCCTCCCTTTTCGGCATCGATGTCCGCGTCCCCGGCATGGTGTACGCCGTCTACGAAAAGTGCCCGGCCTTCGCCGGCAAGGTCGTCAGCGCAAACCTCGATCAGGTCAAAGCCCTCCCCGGCGTAAAGGATGCCTTCATCATCGAGGGCACGAGCAATCTGTCCGGCCTCAAACCCGGTGTGGCGATCATCGCCGACTCCACCTGGTCCGCCCTGAGCGCGCGCAAGCAACTCAAGGTCATATGGGACGAGGGCAAAGTGGCGAATACGAGCTGGGACAAGTTCGTCACCGAGGCGAAGGAACTTTCGACCAAGCCCGGCGCCCGCGTTCTGCGCAAGGACGGTGATGTTGACGCCGCCTTCAAGACCGCGGCCAAGGTCATCGAGGCGGAATACGTTTATCCGTTCATCTCCCACTTGAGCCTAGAGCCGATGAACTGCACGGCGCACTGGAACAATGGCACCATGGAAGTCTGGGCTCCCTCCCAGAATCCCGCCACCGGCCGCGCCCTCATCTCCACGACGCTGAACATCCCGCAGGAGAAGATTAACATTCATCTGACGCGCAGTGGTGGCGGCTTCGGTCGGCGCCTTACCCCCGATTTCATGATCGAGGTCGCGGCGATAGCCCACAAGGTCAATGCCCCCGTGAAGTTGACGTGGAATCGCGAGGACGATCTCCGGCACGACATGATGCGTCCAGGTGGCCTGCACTTCCTCAAGGGTGCGGTCGACGCCAAGGGCAAGGTCGTCGCTTGGAAGAATAACTTCTTCACCTTCGGCAACGCCGGTCCGGGCGGACTGGTCAGTCCCGGCAGCGGTGGCGCCTTGAGTCCGGACGAGTTCCCGGGTCGCTGGATCTCCAACTACCTCGCGGAACAGACCGTGTTTGACACCGGTTGGCCGATGGGTCCTTGGCGCGCTCCGGGCAGCTGCGTATTCGCCTGGGTCATCCATAGTTTCATCGACGAACTCGCCCATGCGGCGGGTCGTGATCCCCTTGAGTTCCGCTTGGAAATCCTGGGAGACAAGGACGAGATGGCGGCCACGCCGCCTCCGGCTGGCGCCAAGGGCGGTCCGGCCGCTCCCTATAATGTCGCCCGCATGCGGGCCGTCCTGAAACTCGCGGCCGAAAAGGCCGACTGGGGCAAGAAGAAGTACCCGAAGGGTCAGGGCGCAGGCCTTGCCTTCCACTTCAGCCATCGCGGATACTTTGCCCAGGTCGCCGAGGTCACGGTGTCCAAGGAAGGCCAGCTCAAGGTGGATCGCGTGATCTCCGTGGGCGACGTTGGCTCCCAGATCGTCAATCCGAGCGGCGCCGACAACCAGGTGGAAGGATCCATCGTTGACGGCCTGAGCGTCCTGATGCTCCAAGAGCTCAACATCGAGCGCGGTCGTGTGACCAATGTGAACCTCGACGAGTACCCGATCCTCCGCATTGCGGATGCGCCGACGAAAATCGAATCGCACTGGCTCAAGACGAACAACCCCGTCACTGGAACCGGTGAACCGGCCATTCCGCCGGTTGCTCCCGCCATCTGTAACGCCATCTTCGCGGCGACCGGAAAGCGGATTCGGCAGTTCCCTGCTTCCCGGACTGACCTGCGCTGGAGCTAAGACCTCCTGCGAGTCACAAAATTTCAGGGGCGGGCTTATCCCCGCCCCTTTTTCGTGTCCGGAAATCCGTATTTCCGCCGCGATCGCCTAGAACGCGAGTTCCCCCTGATCAGGCGGCGGGGCCGTCACCCCGAGAAACTTGCCGTAGCGGGCCAGCCACTCGTCCAGCTTTTCCACATAGTAGTCACGATCGTACGGGGCGCTCGTCGAGTCGTAGTCTGCCAGCGGACGCGCCCGCTGCCAATCGTTGGACCGGCCCGGCGCACGCGCCGAAATGTAATAGGTAACCCGCTCGCCCATCCGCGGCCGCGGCACCATCCGCAGGGCCGCCTCGCTGGAAGAACGCCGTGGCTTGCCGCCTTCGGTCACGAAACGTTCATACGTCTCCGGGCTCTGGCTGAGGGTCTCACTCTTCGCCAACTCACCGACCGGAACGGTGCCAGCCACGAGCCGTCGCCGATAGTCATCGAATAACGTGATCGGTGAAGTGTCCGCCGCACCCAGGAGGAAGCGAATGAGCTGCTCCCCCAGCCGCTTCAGATACGGCTCGATTCCGCGGGAGCGGAGCGCGCTGCCCCGCAGCGTGATTTTCGTTCCATCGTAAAGCGCGTAGTTCTTGGCCTTGTAACAGAACATGGCGGCGTAACGTCCGTCGTACTCGAGTTCTATCCCCGACGGCAGCACAGGGGCGGCCAAGGCGAGCAACTCCTCCGGTCGGTTGAAGTACGTCTGCGACGAAAGATAAATTCCATCCGTGTCCGCCTCCAGAATCATGCAGCCGAGGCGCGAGAATTCGGCGATCAGCGTCTGGAGCAGTTCCCGGCCCCGACGGGTGACTTCCGCGGCCAGTTCCCCATCGCCGAATCGGGCACCGGAAAAACCCAGATAACCGTAGAAGGAATTGATCAGGATCTTGAAGCTCGTCTGCCTCGCCTGCGCTTCGGCCCGCTGGTCCGCGGTGTCCGCCGAACGAGCGAGTTGCTTGTATTTCAACCGATAGTCGCGGAGCTGGCGGAGCAGCGGAATGAACACACGGAGGGTGTCCGTGCCCGGGTTTCGTCCGATCTGGAGGAGGAGGCTCGGGTACAGCGACGCCACGTCGAAGTGGAGCACGTGACGAAACACCCCCTCCTGGAAGCTGCGCGTGTAACCCCCTTCGAACGGCTTGATCTCGGGCGGCAGCGGACAGGCCTGACGGGCGTGATAATATTCCTCCAGGAAGAGAAGATCGATTTTTGAGGTGGCCCCGCGTAGCGTTGCCTCCTGCAAGAGCGTCGGAAAGGTCCGCACCTGCTCAAAATACGTCGGCAACAATTGGTCCGCGATTCCCGCGGTCTCGCGCAGGTCGTCCTCGAGATAGGCGCAGAACCGGGCGCGATCGGCGACGAAGGCCTCCTGGATTTTGCCGCCCGCGATGTAGGTCCGTTCCGAGGATTCATCCGTGACGCCGAAGTAAATCGCCGCGTCCTTCAGTCCGTACGACGTCATCTCGCGGGTCGAAATATCGTAGAGTTGAACGAGCAGGTAGGTGTCAACCACCGCGCGCCCTGGAAGGTCACAGCGCACGAAGTCGATCCAGCGTTCGGCGACCTTGAGGCGGCTGCGGCGAAACGAAGCTTTTTGGCCAAAGCGACCCCAGGCACAGGCGACCTTGTGCCGCCGCGAACGCTGGCGCAGGTAATCGAGATCGAACTTGAAGAGGTTGTGTCCCTCAATCACGTCTGGATCGAGCGATTGCAGCATGCGGCAGAATTCCTCGAGTAGTTTTTTTTCCGCGGCATCCGTCGCTTCCTCCAGGAGCACGAGATGATTCC
Organism: uncultured Opitutia bacterium; assembly: GCA_903848965.1. GTDB lineage: Bacteria > Verrucomicrobiota > Verrucomicrobiia > Opitutales > Opitutaceae > ER46. The sequence continues at coordinate 12,484 of CAINHV010000316.1, forward strand.
GGCCCGCCCCTCGCAACCCGATCGCGAGAATTCGATCCGACGGCCGGCTGGCGTCAGGAAACCCGCCCTCGGGCGCGGCCACCTCAATATCGAGCTGACAACGCCGGAGTTGCCCGAAGGCAAGGTCGCGGTAAAGCCGCAGGCGATGCTGCAACAGGAACTGGCTCTCCCACGGACGCAGCACATCCACGGAGAGAGTCTTGCGTGCCGTCGCCACGAAGCCCTCGAACGAGGTCAAATCATCCGCGTGCGCGAGCCGGCCGAAAGGCCCTTCGCCCGGCAGGCGCTCGATTGTCACGCCGGCGTGGACTGGATCCGCTGGGTCCTGCTTGAGCCAGGCAAAGGGTCGGAACGCCGCCATGCTCTCCTGTCGACTGCCGTCGGACGAGGCCGTGCTGAGGTGAACGCGTCCCTCGTCATCCACCCAGACTCCACACAGTGGCCCGGGGGGATGGAAGCCGGCGATCATGCGAGGGAGCCGCGGACGCGACCGGGCCGGCCAGGACCGAACGATCAGGCCGCCGCAGCGAAGCGAACGAGATACACCATCACCAGCGCGGTGAGGATCAGGAACAATGACGCCAGCGCGAGCTGGCTGCGAAGATGCGGACGACGAAAGGCGATGCCGGCCAGCATCGAGAAGCCCAGCCAGCAGATCAGCTTCACGATGACCCAGCCTGAAAATTGGTTTTGATGAAGCTTGGCGAGCAGGCCAAAGCCGCTGATCAGGACCAGCAGCGTCGCAATGCCGGTGATCATCATCGTGCGCTTCCGGTTCTCCGGAGCCGGGTTGGCGAAAGCCATGAAAGTATGCGCGGTCAGCACGAACAGGGAGAAGACGTGAAGGAGCGAGTAATAGAGAGGGTTCATGCGTGAATAGCTTTCATCATGGCTCTCATGCTCGGCGACCTGGCGCAAGCCGAGAACGGCTCGGCCGCCTGGGATCCCGGGCCAGCGCCCGGGCCCGAAAATTTAGTGACACCCCGCCTGTGCCGTATGCCCAAAGGCTCAGGCCTTTTTAGGTA
>CAINHV010000317.1 GCA_903848965.1 uncultured Opitutia bacterium
CTGTTGCCGCTCGCGCTCGCGCCCGTGGCGTGGTCACACGCGCGACGCCTGCGGACCACCGGAACGCCAGCGGAGCGGATTGTGCTGCTGGGCGACACCGGTCGGTTTGTCGCGCTCTACGCGCTCCTGTTCGCGGCTGGTCTCGCGCTGTAAGCGGGAAGTGGGCAGCCGAAGTTATTTCAACCGCGAGCGGGTCGAACCGATTGGTGTCGCTGCCGCTCGTCGGCAGGCCCCGTCCCGCCACTCACGCCGCGGGCCACAAAGTTCGCCGCTTCGCGATTTCCTGCTGCACGATCCGGCGAAGGCGCGCCGGCTCAGCCGACGTGCGCGGCCAGCTTGGCCCGCAGCGCCGTTTTCGGCATCATCCCGACGAGGGTTTCCGCCGCCTTGCCGTCATTGAAGAGGATCATGGTCGGGATCGCGCGCACGCCGTATTCCGCAGCCACGGCTTCGTGCTCGTCGATGTTGAGCTTGGCGATCTGCAACTTGCCGTCGAACTCGACGGCGAGTTCCTCGAGGACCGGGGCAATCGCCTTGCAGGGGCCACACCAGGGCGCCCAGAAGTCCACCAGCACGGGCGTCGTGGCACCGGAGACGGTGGTCTTGAATGAATCGGTGGTGAGGTTGGCGATCTTTTCGGACATGGAATTGAAAGGGGTAGGGAGAAGAGAATGGAAAATGGGCGGGATGCAACTGCCGGGGTGCGCGAGGACGGGGAAGGGCCGGCCGGCCGGTGGCGCGAGGACGCGGAAGGTATTAGCGTGGCCGCGACTTCGCGAGAAGGTCGGCGATCTCCTGCGGCTCGCACTGCTCGAGGCGCTTGTCGCGGCGCTTGAGCTCCTCGAACGTCTTCACGACCATCTCCGTCATCCGGCCGTGCGTCTCCTCCGAGCCTCCCACGAGCGTGAATTTTTCGCCGGTCGTGATGCGCTTGTGACCATCCTCGTTGTCGAGACCGACCCCGAGGATGCCAGCAATCTTGGGGCGCCGCGGCCGCCTTGGCTTGGTGGGATCTTTCTTCACGCCGTCACCGTGGGTGGGTTGGCCGCAGTTTCAAGCGGGTTTTCCTCGACGGCGGAGCACACGATGTCGGTGAACGCGTCGTCCTGATGCAGCCGCAATTTTCTCAGGCGCGTGAGCTCGAGCACGGCGAGGAAGGTCGCCACCAGCCGGCGCAACGTGACGCCTCCGGAGAACAGCGCGGAGAAGACGAAGCTCTTCTCGGTCAGCGTCCGGTTGAGCAACCATTCCATCTGGTCGGCGACGGTGACCTGATCGTCGTTAATCTCGCCGACGATCAGCTTCTCCGCCAGGCGGCGCAGGACGATGTTGAACGTGTTCCAGAGCTCGATCCGATCGACCGACTTCAACGGGCGATCCTCGCGGTCCGAGAGATTGGAGACGTGGCGCTCCATCAGGTTCTGTCGGGTCTCGGCCAGCTGCGCGAGCTGGGCGGCGGCGTCCTTGAATTTTTTGTACTGGAGCAGCTGGTGGACGAGCTCCCAGCGCGGATCGACTTCGTCCTCGGTGGCGTTCGGATCGATCGCATGGAGGCCCTTCGGCAGCAGCATCCGGCTCTTAATCTCCATCAGGGTCGCAGCCATCACGAAAAATTCCCCGGCGACCTCGAGATCGAGCTGCTGCATCGTGTGGAGGGCATCGATGTACTGGCGCGTCACCGACTCGATCGGGATGTCGTAGATATCGAGTTCGTTCTTGCGGATCAGGAAGAGCAGGAGGTCCAGCGGGCCCTCGAACACCTGCAGCTTGATGCGGTAGTCGGAATCGGGAATCACGTCCCGCCGATGCTTGGCCGCGCCGGAAGCGCGGCAAGGAGTTTCGTTGCGATCCCAGCGACCCTGAACCGGAGGTCAACCGCGGCCGGGCGGAGGGCATGCGTTTGAAGTGGCACGGGTCTCCGACCGGTGAATCCACGTCGGGCGATCGCTCGACCCCTAGAGTTCGGAATCCTGAACGAACCGATTTTCACGGGTCGGAGGCCCGTGCCACTCAGGCCTTTCGTCTCAAGACCGCGACGAAGAACCAGTCCGTGTTGTGCCGGGCCGGCCGGAGGGAGAGGCCGACGGGCTCGATGGGGAAATCGAAGCGACGAGCTGGCGGTTCGGCGGAAAATTCCGGGTGCGCCCCGAGGAAATCGTTCACGGCGTCCTCGTTCTCGAACCGGCTCAGGGAACACGTCGCGTAGATCAGGACGCCGCCCGGTCGCACGCTCGGGCTGAATTGATCGAGGAGCGCCCGCTGGGTGATGGAAGCATGCGTGATCTGGCCAGTGCTCGTCGTCCACTTGAGGTGCGGGGAGCGCCGCCAGGTGCCCGACCCGCTGCACGGTGCGTCGACGAGCACGCCATCGTAAAGGCCGGATGGTGACGCGACGATGGCGATGGGGGCGGCCGGCAGCGGAGCAGGGCGCGGCGGAACGATCGCCACGGGCGCGGCGACGTCGGTGGGAGCCGGGGTGACCGTGAGGCCGGCGCGGGCGGCACGGATCCGAAGCTCGTTGAGCGCGACGGGACGAATGTCGTGGGCGTCGATCCGGCCCGAGGCGCCGAGCAGGCCGGCGAGTTGCAACGTCTTGCCGCCAGCTCCGGCACAGGCATCGAGCCAGCGCCCGCCCGGGGAGATACCCGAGGACTCGAGGATCAACTGCGAGCCGAGGTCCTGAACCTCGATCAGTCCCTGCGACCACGCCTTGGTCTTGGTGACGTCGGCGTCCGTGCGAAGTTCGAGGGCCGTGGGCAGCGCCGGCGAGGCCTGGACGGTCCAGGACAGCGCGGTGAACTCGGCGACCACGGTCGGAAGGTCTGCGGCGGCGACGCGCAGCCAGACTGCCGCTCGCGTGTGCAAGGCCTCCAGTTCCGCGGGCGTTGCGGCCGCGGGACAGTGCCGGACGACCCAGGCGGGAAGGAGTGCGGCGGAATCGGCGTTGAGGTAGGCGGCCTTGGCGGCGAGAGTGGGCGGGCACGGCGGCCAGTCGACGCAGGTGGCGCTGCGAAACGAACGCGTCGCCGGCAGATCGGCGGCGAGCCAGGCGGTTACCTGGGTGGCCCGAGCGGAATCTTTATCCAGCAGCGGCTCGATCCACGGCAGGAAGCGGAGCGTGGTGTAGATCAGCTCGCGATACAGTTTCCGATCCCGCGAGCCGAAGGAGCGGTTCGCGGCGAACAAGCCCTGGATCCGATTCGGCAGACCGGCGTCCTGCCGCCAGTGCGGGCGGAGCGCGGCGATGAGACGCAGGAAGATTTTCTGCTGGCTGCCGGCGAGACTCATGGACGGGAAAGATGGGCGGCGGAAGGCAAGGGGAGAAGGGAAGCGGACAAAGGGAGGGACGTTTAGAAGCGGACCGTGTCGATCTGGATGTTGAAGCCGACGCCGCTTTCGCGGCGGCGTCCCGAGTAGAGGCTGACGGTGTAGGAAACCAGCCAGGTGTTCGCGATGTTATGGACCAGCCCGTAGGATTGCTCGGTGAGCCGGCGGCGCCGGGCATCAAACTGGATCCGGGTCAGGCCTTGGAACGATTCGTTGATCCGGAAGCGGCCGTCGATGAGATAGTCTTGGATGTCCCGGCGAAGGTAGTTGTTGGCAAAGCGCACCGACCAGGCGTTGCCATCGCGCACCGTGACTCCGGAATTGAGTTCACGCAGGGCCAGGGTCTGCGGGGACAAGCTCTGGTAGGCGTCGATTTGGAGCCAGCGGGCCGGCATCAGGCTGAGGTCGGCGTGCAGGTCCGACGTGCGGCGCTGGCCGGACTGGCGCAGAAAGCGAAAATCGTTCGCCAGGTTGAGCATCACGAGGTCGCGGCTGCCATGGACCGGATCGCGAGTCTGGAGGATGTTGTCGAGGCCCACGCGGAGAACATTGGTCGCATGGAGGTCGTCGATGTTGCGCGCGGCGCCGAGGCCGAGCGGCGGCAGGTAGGTGGAAAAGACATTCCGATCGATCGGCGGAATATAGGCACGGCCGCGGCTGCCTTCGGGAATATAGCGGTAGCCAATCCGCGGCGTGACGAGATGGCGAAGTCCGTCGATCTTCCAACGCTCATTCTGGTAATTGAACACGCCGCTGGCGCGTAACTCGGCATCGGCGCCGAGCTCGCCCAGCAGGCGGGTGTAGTTCCCGTTGCCCGCGACGCCGGTCGTGCCCGTGTAACGCGTGAACCGCGCGCCGGCCACCGGCACGACGCTGGCCCACGAGGTCGGCTGGATCGGGCGGGAAAGAGCGTAATAGGCGTCAAGCCGGTGACTGCGGAGTTGGGGGCCGACGAGCAACGGATCCTCCGCCAGCACCGCGACGCTGCCGTTGAACCGCTCATAGAATCCGCCCGCCATCCGGAGTGGCAGGAGGTCGAAGCGAAAGTCCGGCCGTCGTTCCTGGACGAGTTGAAAAGAGTTGGGTTGGAAGCGGCCAAACGCGGACACGAAGTGATTCGATCCGGTGTAGACGGTCTCGATGAAGGTGTCGGGTGCCTGCACCGGATAGAAATCGCGCGGCCGGAAATCCCGCAGCACCTCGGAATCCTTCCACCAGTTAAGCTGGGCGCGCAGGGTCAGCTGATCGCCGACTTGCTGCACGTGCTGCCATTCGACGTACCCGCGGTCCACCGGGACGGGGCGGCCGAGAAGGTCGGTCTCGCGATCGCCGTGGTCGGCGATGTAGCCGCTGTTGAAATACCCGTGGAGGCGTTCCGGATCGTGCGGATCGGCATACCGTCCCGATGGCCCGGCCATCACGCCGCGCCGGCTGTAGACGCCCACGTTGCCGCCGAAGCGGAGCGCCCGGGACACCGGCAGATGCACATCCATCTCGGCAAACACGCCGAGTGCGGATCGGTAGCCGCCATTCAGCGCGACGGTGAAGGAGAAGGGCTGCGTGAGATCCTGTTCAAAGCGGGCGAGCGAAATGGGCCGCACCGCGCCAATCCCGAGCAACGCGCCTTCCGTGCGGAGCTGCCGGCCAGGCTCGTAGATCACGCGGTCGGCAAAGAACGTCGGCTGCCATCGGCTGGGCTCGCCGAAAATGCTGCGGGCACGCTCGATCGTAATCCGCTGGCTCGTACCCTCGGCCGAGAACCCCTCGACGAAGACTGGGTAGCTGCCGAACCGGATGTTGCCGGCGGTGAACGACTGCGTCCGCCGGTTGTACACGAGACGGTCCGCCAGCAGCCGGGCACCCCCGGCCAGGGCGTTTTCCGAGGCGATCTGATCGGGGATGAGAGTCAGCACGACATGACCGGTGGCGGTGACGATGTCGGTATTCCGGTTGTGCCGCACGAGATCCGCCTCGAACAGCAGCCCGGCGTCGCTAATCACGACCCGCCCGCGCATGACACTTTCGCCCGAGGCCAGATCGAAGGTCGTGTCCTCCGCGCCGCTGATGGTCAGGCCGGGATCTGACGGCTGGGCGGCGGTCGCGACCATGGCCGCGACCGTGGCAATAACGATGAGTAACCGGCGGATCACCGGTGCAGCCAAATGACCGCCTCCGGCCCAAGCA
>CAINHV010000318.1 GCA_903848965.1 uncultured Opitutia bacterium
ATCGCAACGATTTCAGCGTCATGACCGGCGTCTCCCATCCCGCGGTCGACGGGGCGCACAAGTCCGATGCCGTGTTTCTCACCGGCGCCCAGCACCCGGGCAGCGGATCGTTCCGCAATTCCGTCTCCCTCGATCAGCTCGTGGCCGAGAAGATCGGCATCGCCACGCGATTCCCGTCCATCTCGCTCGGCGTCAACACGCAGACGCGCGGCCTCTCGTTCACCGATCGCGGGGTCGCCATTCCGCCGCAGGACAAGGCCTCCGAGGTCTTCAAACAGTTGTTCCTGCAGGGCTCGCCCGCGCAGATTGAGGCCCAGGTGCGGCAACTCGACAGCGGCCGCAGCATTCTCGATTCCCTGTCCGAGCAGGCGAAGAAGCTGCAGCACCGCGCGGGCCCCCGGGACCGCGATCGTCTCGATCAATATTTCAGCAGCGTGCGCGATCTCGAGCATCGCATGCAGGTGTCGCGCGGCTGGGAGTACAAGGCGAAGCCGGTGGTCACTGCGCCGGTGCCGGTGGACCCCGGCAGCCCCGCCGAGTTCATGGGCAAGGCGAAGCTGATGTACCAACTGGCCCAGCTCGCCTTCGAAACTGACTCGACCCGGACGATCGCGCTCTTCCTCGACAGCGCCGCGTCGCCGGCGCTCGACGTCCCGGGAGCCACGATCACGGAGGGTTATCACAACCTCTCGCACCATTCGAGTTCGCCGGACCGGCTGGGCCAGTTGAAGGCGATCGAGACCTGGCACATGAAGCTGCTGGCGAAACTCTACACCGACCTGAAGGCGGTGCGCGAAGCCGACGAGACGCTGCTCGATCGCACCATGGTCCTCTATGGATCCAACTTCGGCGATTCCAACACCCACGTCACCGCCAACCTTCCGCTGATCTTTGCGGGTGGCGGCTTCAAGCACGGCCAGCACCTGGAGTTTGATTCCACCCGCAACACGCCGCTCGCGAACCTCTTCGTTTCCATGATGCACCGGATGGGCCTCGAGGTGGACAAGTTCTCCTCGTCCACCGGCACCCTCCGTGGATTGGAGATGACGTAATCCCCGGTTTCGGTGTCCCGCCTTGCTCTCGTTCGATCCCCTGCACGGATCGGACAATCCGACGCCTCTCCCGCAGCCGGCCCGCCGGCTCATTTTTTCCATGCCATCGCTTCGTCTTCTCGGCTTCGCCCTGCTCACGCTCGCCGCTGCTCCCCAGGGTTTCACCCAGGCGCCGGCCGAACCACTGACGGAGGCGCAGATCGCGGCGTTTAAGGAAGTCGAAAGCGACTTCGCGCGCCTCGCCGCGTTTCTCGACTCGCTGCCGCCGAGCCAGCCGCGGGATGAAACGCGCCGGGTGCTCAATGTGATGAAAGCCCGCGCCGAGGGCTTGAAGATCAGCTTTGATCCGACGCGATTCGACGAGATTCGCTGGGAGGTCAACTTCGAGCACCAGCAGATGCTGCTCTGGCTGCAGGAGCCGCGGCTGGTTCCGTTGCCACCGGACGGGGGCGCGGTCCTGGTCAACGTCCTGACCAATCAGGAAAAGGCCTCGGGCTGGGAACTGCTCTTCGACGGCCAGTCGTTCGCGGGCTGGCGCGGTTACAAGGCCAAGGGCGTTCCGGCGACGGGCTGGGAAATCAAGGACGGGATGCTCCGGACCGCGGGAAAGGCGGAGACCGGGATCGATCTCATCACCGAGCGGAAGTTCACGAACTTCGAGGTCATGTGGGAGTGGCGCACGACGCCGGGAGCGAACGGTGGATTGAAGTATTTCGTCACGGAGGACCGGCCTGGGGCGCCCGGTCACGAGTATCAGATTCTCGACGACAACGGCGATCCCTGGCGCGCCTGGCGCGGCGACGTTCACCGGACCGCGGCCTTCTACGACGTGGTGCCTCCGGCCACGGACAAGCCGATGCGCCCGATCGGCAAGTGGAACCAGTCACGCGTGGTGGTCTCCGGCAATCGAGTTGAGCACTGGCTGAACGGCGTGAACGTTCTGAACTACGAACTCGGCAGCCCGATTGTGCAGAAAGGGACCAAGCGGAGTAAGTTCAGCGCCGAACCCGGCTTTGGCCGCAAGATTTCCGGTCACCTCCTGTTAACTTATCACGCCTCGGAGACCTGCTACCGGAATATCAAGGTTCGCGAGTTGAAGTGACACTGTAGCTGCTGATGAGGCCGCGGGGTAGCGACGAGCGCGAGCGAGTCGATCCGCCCCCATCGACTCGCTGGTGCTCGTCGCTACATTCAGGCGGAGCGATACCCGATCCCGTAGAGGCGACTGCGCCTGTTCGAAGGGTGGAGCGGTGACTCGAGTGGCACGGGTCTCCGGACCCGTTAAATTCACCTCGATACTGGTTCACGGGTCGGGAGGCCCGTGGAGTCCAAGTCCGATCCGCTCCATGGGTCTGGAGACCCCTGCCACCCTGCCTGGGTCAGCTTACGGCTTGGGCGGGGTCTGGGCCTTCGCTGGCAACGGACGCACCGGCGCGGGCTTGAACTTCGGCAGCTGCTTCTCGAAGCGTCGGCTCGCCTTCAGGTCGCGGTTGTTCGGTAGGTATTTGGCTCCCATGGCCACAGGCCGTGCGAACATTCGCAGCGGGGCAACCCGATTCTGCCGGCCTGGGCGGAGCCGGGTGGTCTGTTCAACGCAATAGCTTGTTAAGCGGCGCCCGTGGCGTTTCGTTTCCCCATCATGCGCACGTCCTTCGCCCTGCTTTCGCTCCTGACGTCACTGGCGGTTTCCCACGCCGCCGAACCGACCGCCGCCGCCGACCTCGAGCGCGGCAAGACGCTTTATCAGCAATCTTGCGCGCTGTGCCACGCTGCCGCCGGTGGTCAGGGACCCACTCTGGCCGGGATCGTCGGCCGCACCGCCGGCACGGCATTGAATTTCGGATACACCCGGGCCCTCCTCGATTCCCGGCTGGTGTGGAACGCGGCGAATCTTGACGGCTACCTGGCGAGCCCGGCCACGTTCGTCCCCGGCACCAACATGGTCATCCCGGTGCCGGCGCCGGCCGATCGGCGTGACTTGATCGCGTTCCTCGGGACGCTGACCGTGTCGACCGTGGCCACGCTCGGACCGGTGGCGCCGCCGCCCGAAGCCGCCTCGGACGCGAACGACTGGCGCCAGGTCAAACCCGGTACCAAACACGCCCTCAACGTCGCGAAGCTACCTGCGCCCTTTGCCACGCCGGCGACCCGGAACAACTCGACGGTCGTCGCACGGCCGGCCGACGCCCAGCTTTCCGTGCCCGCGGGTTTCAAGATCCAGCTCTTCACCGAGGGACTCACCGGCCCGCGCCTGATCCGCTTCGCGCCCAACGGCGACCTGTTCATTGCCGAGACGCGCTCCAACCGGATTCGCGTGCTCCGCGCCGCGGCCGACTGGTCGGCCCCGACGGCGAACGAACTCTTCGTCGATGGCATCGATCGGCCCTTCGGCATCGCCTTCCATCCAGCGGGCAACGACCCGCAATGGGTCTATGTCGCGAACAACAACCAGGTGATCCGCTATCCGTATCGCGCCGGGGATCTCAAGGCCCGCGGCCCCGCCGAGATCATCGTTCCGAAACTCTCCGAAACGGTTAACGGCCACTCGACCCGCGATCTCGCGTTCTCGAACGACGGCCGGCACCTGTACATCACCATCGGATCGGCCTCGAATTTTGCCGAGGGCCTGCCGGTGAAGAGCCCCGCGGAGATTGCGCAGTGGGAAAAGGAACACGGTCTCGGGGCGACGTGGGATTTCGAGGCGCGCCGCGCGAACGTCGTGGTGACGGATCCCGAGGGCCGACAGCCGATCCGGATTTTCGCCACCGGCATCCGCAATCCCGTGGGTCTCGCCGTCAACCCGATCACCGGCGACCTTTGGACCTCGACGAACGAGCGCGACGGCCTCGGCGACGATCTGGTGCCTGACTACGTGACCCGCGTGAAGGAAGGCCATTTCTATGGCTGGCCCTGGTACTACATGGGCAATCATGAAGAACCGCGGCACAAGGGCGTCCGGCCTGATCTCGCCGGGAAGGCGACGGTTCCGGATGTTCCGATCCAGGCGCACTCGGCCGCCCTCCAGATTGCCTTCTACAACGCGACCAGTGGCGCTTCGGTTTTCCCAGCGGAGTATCGCGGTGATTTATTCGTCGCCCTTCACGGTTCCTGGAATCGCGCCTCGCGCACCGGCTACAAGATCGTCCGCGCCCGTTTGAAGAACGGCATTCCCAGCGGCGAGTATGAGGACTTCATGACTGGATTCGTGGTCGACGGCCGCAACGTCTGGGGCCGCCCGGTCGGGGTCGCCGTGGCGCCCGATGGCGCGTTGATCGTCAGCGAGGACGGCAACGGATCAATCTGGCGCGTGACGTATTCCGGTCGCTGATCGGCGCGGCCGGTTC
>CAINHV010000319.1 GCA_903848965.1 uncultured Opitutia bacterium
CATGAGTCCGTCGAGATACGGATAGGGGCCCGCGTACGAAATGACCTGGCGCACGGCAAAGGCGGAGACACAGCGGAAGCTCGAGAGGTAGAAACCCGGCGGCTTGTCCAGGGCCCAGTCGGTCATCCGGTTGGTGAACCAACTGCCAAAGTTGCGCCACACCGAGTGCTGTTTCTCCTCGTAGTGACCGAAAACGACGTCGAGGCCCGCCGCCTGCGCATGCTGCCAGAGTCGGATGGCCTCGGCCGGCGGATGCTGGCCGTCGTCGTCGAGGTTGACGATGTGCGCGCCGCGGGCGTGCCGCCAGCCCGTCAGCACCGCGTTATGCTCGCCGAAGTTCCGGGCGTGCTCCACCAGCGTGATCGGCACGCGACTTTCGCGCACCAGGCCGCGCGCCACCTCGCTCGTCTCGTCGGTGCTGCCGTCGTTCACCAGGATGATCTCGTGCCCTCCCGCGACCACGAGGCCTTCAATCTCCCGCACCACCGCGCCAATGCTGGCGGCACTGCGATAGAGCGGAATGACAAAGCTCAGGGCTGGGGTGGGTCCCGACATCGAGTTGGATTAGCCACCAAAATCACTCTCCGGCGCAAGCCCTCGTTGCCGCGGCGCTCAACCTCGATCGCGTAGCAGGAAACCGCGAAGAGCGCGAACGAACGCGAAGATCGGCAGTCGACCTCGGTCCCCGTTGAGCCGGAAGCCAGGAAGCCACGAATCGGCCCAACCCACTCCCTGGCTTCCTTTGCTCCTGTTCCAGTGCCACGGCTCCACTCGGTGAACTCGGTGCACTCGGTGGTTAAACTCGGGGTTCTTTAAACCACCGAGAGCAGAGCTCAGCATGGGCTACGGTCTTCGCGCCTCTTCGCGAACTTTGCGGTTCAACGGCAGCGTTCCCCGCTAACCGGTTTCGACCGCTCGCCGTTGAAAGTCCTCCGACCGCGCCCGTCCGGCCTCAAACGTAATGCCGCCACTCGGTCCGGTAGTATTCGAGCGTCCGACGGAGCGCCGTCGGCAGATCGGTCCGAGGCTTCCAACCAAGCCGGCGCCCGATCAGGCGGTCGTCGGCATAATAGTCGCCGATGTCGATCTTCTGCCGATCGGCGGGAAACTCCCGCACCGCGAACTCGCCGCCGCCGTTGGCCTTCACCAGCAAGCCGGCCAGTTGACTCAAGGTGACCGGCCGGGGCCCGCCGAGGTTGAAGACCATCCCAGCCGCCTCCGGACGCACCGCGGCAAGCAGGAAGGCTTCCACGGCATCGTCCACATAGGTGAAGTCGCGCAGCTGGCCGCCGCCCCACACCTCGAACGGCCGGCCTTCCAGCAGGCGACGGATCCAGATCCCGACGAAGGTTTGCCGCGCATCCTTGATCCGCATCCGCGGCCCGATCGTGTTGGTGAGCCGCAGCGCCGTCGCCTGGATCCCGTGGACGCGCGCGTACAGCAGGTGAAACGACTCGCCCGCCAGCTTGTTGATGCCGTTCACATCCACCGGTCGCAGCGGATGCTTTTCGTCCACTGGCAGGTAGTCCGGCCGGCCGTAAATCTGTCGCGTGCTGGCGAAGACGATTCGGACCTTGGGATTGTGCTGCCGGCACGCCTCGAGGATCGCCAACTGGGCCCGGCAGTTGATGTCCAGGTCCGTCTGCGGATCCGTCATCGAGTCCATGTGACTCGTCTGGCCCGCGAGGTTGAAGAGAAACTCTTGGTTGCGCACCAGCCCCGGCAACCGCGGCCAGTCCCGAACATCGGCAATGTGGATCTTCACGCGGCCCGCGACGCCCGCCAAATTGCGGCGGTTGCCGCCATACGCCGGCTCCAGGCTGTCGATGATCGTAACCTTGGCCCCGAAACCGAGCAGCGCCCGCGTCAGGTTGGAGCCGATAAATCCAAGTCCCCCTGTAATCAGCACGCGCCGCCCCGCAAAGCGTCGGCGGAAATCAATCGGGTCGGGCATCGCTGCGATCAAAGACGGGGAGCGCTCGTTCGGCCAATCTGAAATGCAGCGCCGCGTCGCGTCGCTACTCCTGCGGCACGAACTCGAGTTGAAAGATGCAGAGTGCCAGCGATCGCGAATCGCCAGGCCCGGCGGGGGCGGGCGGAAGCAACGATCGCAACACCAGCGTCGAACGCCCGGGCGGAACGGTGAAGGTCGGGAAATCCGTTTTGGTCCGCTGCGTTCCGACCTGGACCGCCGAGAGTGCCGCTGGCCCCTCCAGCCCCAGCGTGAAGTCGCCGCCCACGGCCGCATGCCCATCGAGGCGGCCCGCCAACCGCACCGGGTGGGCGTGGGGATTGTCGACCTCGAGGCGAGCCTCCCCCGCCGTCCATTGCCAGCGCACGCCGGAGCGGGGAATCGCCTCCTCGGCGTACCAGCCGGCCGCCGTGGTGATCCGGACGAACTGGCGCTCGCGCGTATCGACGATCGCAAACCGCGGTGAAATCTGGCGCCGGGCCGTCCCCGCCAGGAGCAGCGACACGCGCCCGCCTTCGAGATCCCATTCGCCGCGCAACGGCGTGTGGCGTCGTCCCTCATAGGTGTGCGTGGGAAAGTACTGTGGCTTGCGCAGGAGAAAACCGTTCGCCCACAACCGCGACCACATGTCGGGCACGGTCAGGTTGACCGACGCCACGTCCGTCATGGCCTCCACCTTCCGAAGCTGCCGCAACTCCCCATCGACGATCTGCGGCGGGCGGGACAGGGGCACGATGAACATCACGCACGCGACGAGATTGAGGCCGATCACGCCGCCGGCGATCGCGACGACCCCGAGCCACTCGTCCAGCCGGTGACTGCGACGCAGCGTCACCCACCAGCAGAAACCCGGGAGGAGGAGCGTGAAGAAGGAGGCAAATAGCTTGTACGCATCGTAGCTCGCGTTGGTCCCGAGTCGGGCGCCGCGGGCCTGGAGGAAGGCGTAGCCCACGAGAACCGGGACCGTGACGCAAAGCACGACCCACACCGCGCGCCGCCGCTGGCGCCAGCCGCGCAGCAGCGACCAGCCGAGCATCGTCACCACGATGGCCGCGAGCACCCAGCGCAGCCCGGCCCATGACCAGGATGCGAGATCCGGACCCTGCACCATGCCGAGCCAGCCCTCGGGCCCGAGCGCCGGTATCCGCCATCCGAAGTCATACTCGCCGAAGAGACGAAACCGTTCCGCGAGCCCGGCCACCCGTTCCGCGAACACGAGGGCGCACGGGATCAGCGGCGCCAGCACGGCGGCCAGCCACCCCGCCAGCCGCCGCCACTCGCCACTTCCCAGCACGAGGCTGCCGGCGTAGGCCACGGACGGAACCAGGCAGACCAGCAGCATGAAGTTGTAGCTCCCGAGCAGGAGGCCGTAACCGATCGCCAGCACGCCGGCGAACTGGCGCGCCCGCGTCACGGTCAACCGGCCGCGCCAGAGCGCGATGCCCGCCCAGTTGATCAACGCGACCGCCGGCGCCGCCAGCAACTGCCCGGGCGCCACGTGCGCCACGGCGTACCACGTCACCGGGCTCAGGCCATAGACAGCCGCGATTACGACGCTCGCCCCACCACTGTAGCCGATGACGGCTCGGGCCACCCAGAAGACGAGCGGTATCGTACCGGCCAGTACGACCATCGTGAGCAAGCCGATGATCTCATGCGGCGCGCAGTCCAGGATCGCGCCGTTGAAGGCCATCAGCGCCGACGGCGTGAAGTGGTTCAGGCGGAGCCAGTGATCGAAGAAGTTGTCGACCGAGTGGAGCTGCACGACCTCCGTCAGGCCGAGAAAGCCCACCCGGTCGGAGCGGGAGAACTCGAGCAGCACCCGGGCGCCCGCGGCGTAATCGGCCGCATCGTTGCTCCCGAGTGACGTCGTGGTGAGACCGCTGGACGCGAGGGCCAGCGGCAGTACGAGCAGCACGAGGCACCCCGCGACCGTGGCCCCGACGACTCCGAAGCGGCTGAGATCGATGAAAATTGCCCTTCCGCCCCGCCGGGCGATCGCGAGTCCGAGCAGCGCCAGCGGCACCGGCTGCGTCCACCAGGCATAGCTCAAGGCGCCCGGCAGATCCGCCCACGCGGCGAGCCATACGATTACCGACTGCAGGGCCAATCCCGCGGGCACCACGAGCACCGGCCAGAATCGCCGCCACGGCCGCGGCATCGCCAACATGGCCAGGCCGGCGCCCCAGAAGCAGACGTGCAGCAGCAGGCCAAAAGCGACGAGGTAGTGAATCATGAACCGGTGCCGATGCTCCGTGCCCCCGGAGCAGGCGCAATTTCATTTCGAAACCAGCCGGACCCTGGCTTCCTGCACTCCGAAGGTTCGCAGCTGGTAGCGTCCGCTTCCGAGCCGGCGAGGAGGCTCGCTCGACTGCAGGGTCAGCACGTTGACTCCGGGCTGGAACTCGATGTTCGGCAGGCGCAGCTCGACGGGCTCGGATCCTTCCACCCGAACGGTGCGCAGCGCCCGACTTCCCGCCCGGAGGGTGACTTCCCGCTCCGACGGAGCCACGAGCTTGATCAGCAGGTCCGCAGTCAGCGGCACCGGATAGGGATTGAAGTAGGAGACGACGCCATCGTCGAAGGCCCAGCGGATTCCGTCGGGCGTCCGTGGATACCACGTTCGACCAAAGGAGAGCCCCTCGCTAAGGGGCTTCGTCGGCCGGGCGGCGGGCTGGAGCAGCACGACCACCTGCTGGCCGAGGGCCCTGACGATCTGTCGACCGTAACCCAATTCCCGGAGCTCGCCCAAAAGGCCCTCGGCCTGGTCGGCGAAACCGCGCCGATTGAGATAGAGCGCGGAAAACCCGTACGACTCGAGCCGGCGCACCATCGTCTCCGCCGGCGCGGCCTCGACCTCCTGCTGCCAGCGGCTCCGGGCGCGATACTTCACGGCCCCGTAGCTGAAGCGCAGCGTTTCCGTCATCAGGTACGGCCGGAACAGCTCGTAGTCCCCGAGTTGATGCGGAGGCCGTTCCTCCGGAAACCCCACCACCGGCAACTGGAAGATCATCGCACCGTCCGGGAGGGCAGCTTCAAGATCCACGCCCAATTTCCGGTCGGATTCCAACTGGGCCACCAGGCCCGCCCGGTCCTCCCGATTGCCGGACTTCGGCACCTGATCGAGCAGCCCGAGACTGACGACGGCCAGCGCGAGGCCCCGACGCCCCCACGACGGCCAGCGGGCCGTGACGCGCGACAGGCGGACGAAGAGAAAGAACAACACCAGGGCCGAGATGAAAACCGCTGCCCGGTTCGTCGCACGAAAGACCTGAAAGCCCAGAATCAGCGCGAGCACATTGGTGACGCCGCCCATCGCCGCGTAGGCGACGAGCCAGCCGATGGTAAGGGCCTGCCCCGGAACCGGGCGACGCGTCAGCAGCCGCCGGATGGTCACGACGCCGAGCCAGAGCAGCCCCGCGATCCCAACCAAGCCGAGGTACGGGAGGAAGCCCTCGCCGCGAAACAAGGTCCACCGGGCATACCGATGCCCGAAGAAAGCGAGCGCGTCCCAGCGGTGCACGGGTGGAGGAATCAACATTTCCACCGGCTTCAGGGCGTAGAGTTCCGTCCCGCCGTAGTTGCGCGCCAGCAGCGGCGAAGCCTCGGGCTCCTGGATAAAGACCCAGACCTCCAGGTGGCTGGCGAAAAAGACGGCCGCCGCGATCCCGATCGCCGCCAGGCCGATGGACAGATTGGCCCGCCGCCGCCGATCGAGCCATTGGGCGATGACGGCCCAGCCCATCAACTGCAGCCAGAACATCAGGTAATAAGGATTGCCGAAGCCGAGCGCCACGGCCGCGGCCAGGCAGATGATCGCGCCACCCGTCCGCCACTCAAGCCGCCGGCTTCGGGCCACGAGCCACACCGCCAGGAGACCCAGCGGAATGGTCCACGAGAGCGTGAGTGAAAAATGCCCCAGGCCGCGATGGAAGGTTTGGTACGTGAAGGCATACAGGAGCGCGCCAGCCGCCGCCCATTCCCAACGCATCCTCAGCCACCGGCCCACGAAGTAGAAGGCGAGTGCCGCGCTCACGGTGGCGAACAGCATCCCAAGGTTCGCCGCCACGAAGACGCCCAGGCGCTTCACGAAGGCTCCGAGCACCAGCATCACGGGCTTGTCCGGGATCGGGTAGGCGTTCCAATGCGCGCCAAACGGTGCGCCCAATCGGTCGACCACCTTCGGCCGTAGCGGCCACATGGCCCCCTCGGACGCCGCCTTCATCGACGTCAGAACTTCGGACGCGTCTCCCGTGTATTCCGTCGGCACCTGCCATGCTTCCGCCGTCCAGCGGTCATAGTGCGCACACCAGATTAGCCCGACCACGAGGGCGAGGAGGGCGGCTCGCCAAGAGGCGGCCACAACGGACGAAAAACAAATAGACTGGAGACGTCGCACTCGGAGCAGAGCCGGAGGGCAGGGGTTGACGAAGAGTCATTTCAAAGACCCGACGTTCAACCCGCACAAGCCCGAAAGCGGACCGGACCGGCATTTGGTGCCGTTGCACTTGCCAAAGCCGGCGAAATCCCGGTTGCTGCCATACCGAATCCCACGCCCCGCTTCATGGAGAAAAAAACGGCTGGGCATTATTTCTGGCTCGCAGGTGTCATCGGTCTGATGGCGGTCCTCGTCGCACTGCGATACGATTCGCGCCACGGCCTGACCGCCCTGATTCAATTCGGTGCCGACGCCGAGGCCACCAAGGTTCCCGCCCTCGCCGACATCCCGCATCACGTGCGCGAACCGCGCGGTTTCGACGGACAGTTCTACGCGCAGATCGCCCTCGACCCACTCTTGCGCGATCCGGCCACGCTCGCCGCCATCGACGATCCCGCCTACCGCGCCCGCCGCATCCTCATGCCATGGGCCGCCTACCTCGTGGGACTCGGGCAGCCGGCCCTCATCATTCAGCTCTATCCGCTGCTTGATCTGGTTTGCTGGGGTTTCCTGCTCTGGTGGCTGCTTCGTATCCTCGCCCCGATCGGCCCCTGGCAGCGCGCGATCATCACCGGCATTGTCCTGTCGTCGGGCACCCTGGAGACGGTGCGCCTTTCGTTAACCGATTTACCGGCCACGCTGCTGATGCTCGTACCCTGCATCGCCGCGATCTCTCCCGTCCGCGGTGCCCTCTGGCTCGGCCTCGCCAATCTTTGCCGCGAGACCTCCGTACTGGGCACCTTCGCGTATTTCGCCGGGCCGGTCCGCGGGCCGGCGAAGCCGTCGCGTCGCGCGCTCGGACTCGCGCTGGCGCTCCTGCCCCTCGCGGTCTGGATCCTCTATGTTAATTTCCGCCTCGGCCGGCCGCAGGCGGGCGGAGGAAACTTCTCGTGGCCCCTGTTCGGCGCGTGGGGCGCACTTGAACTCGCCGTGCGACGCTTCACGAGCGAGCTCAGCCCGTCGGCCCTCGGCGCCATCGCGGCGATCATCGGATTGCACTGGCAGGCCCTGCATCTCTGGCGGCAGCGGCGGCTCGATGATCCGCTGTGGCGTCTCGGGGCGCTGTTCGCGGTGCTGCTGGTCTTTCTGGGACCCAAGGTGTGGGAGCTGCCGCTCGGCGCGTGTCGCTCGGTCCTGCCCATGACGATCGCCTTCAACCTCCTGCTCGCCCGCGAAACCCGGCCACGTTGGGTGCTCTTCGTCGCCACCAATCTCTATTCCCTGCACGGGATCTACACGTTCCTGACTTACCGATCCTGAGCCCACTTGGGCTCGAGTTGAGAGCTGAGAGTTGAGGGTTGAGCGCGAGTGGCCGGCCCCGTCGTCAGCCGGTTCCCTCCGGGTTCGTAGTCCCGCCTTCAGGCGGGTTTGGTTTTGCCAACTTTCCGACGAGGCCCTTCCCTCCACCCGCGCCATGCGTTCCGCCCATCGTACTCCGCCCGCCGGCGGGGCCTTCTCCCGCTATTTTACTTCTTACGCGGGATTGTACTTCGACGAGTTCGAACCCGGCTCCGCCTGGATTCGAAAACAGGGAACGGTTCGGATGCCTCCGCTGGACAAAGTTCGCGAGCTGGTGATACGCGGGGAGTTTCGCCCGCACCCGGAAGCACGAGGCAGCGAGGCGCTCGCGCCTTCCCTGCGCGTCCTCGTCAACGGTCGCCCGGCGGGCAAGGTCGTGCCCCTGCAGGCCGGCCCGTGGAACATGCGCGTGGCGCTGCCCGGCACCGCGGCCATCGAGATCACCTTCGAACTCGGCGGCGTGGCCTTCACCAACCTGCTGGCCTGGCTCGGCCGCGTCACCGGCCTCGGGCCGTGGCAGCGCTTCCGGTTGCAGAACAAGAATCGCCAGCTCCGCGTCACGACGATCAGCCTGCCCGACGGCGAGACGATCTTCGATTTCTCGCGGCGCGATGCGCCCTATTCCTCCGAGTACGCCCGCCGGCACACCCGGCTCGGCTTGAACATCGCCGGCTTCCTAACCGCCGATCTCGGAATCGGCGAATCCGCGCGTTGTATGGTTCGCGCGGCGGACGCCGCCGCGATTCCCGCCGCGCTGGTGCCCCTCAAGCTCAACTGCAAAAACCGGCTCGGCGATCTCGCGTATGCCGGCCGGCTGCAGGACGACAATCCGTACTCCGTAAATGTCGTGCACGTTGATCCGCCCGCGTCGCGTGACCTCGATCATCATCACGGCAAGTCGTTCCGACACGGGAAATACAACATCGCGTATTTCGCGTGGGAGCTGCCGGAGTTTCCCGATGCCTGGACGTCCGCTTTCGACTACTTCGACGAGATTTGGTGCCCGAGCGATTTTTCCGCCGCGGCCATCGCCCTCAAGTCGCCCCACCCGGTCCTGACGATGCCGCATGCGATCGCGTTCGAACGCCCTTCCGGCACTCCGGCGGAAGGGCGCGCGCGCTTCGGGCTCCCGTTGGACGCCTTTCTTTTCCTGACGCTCTTCGATCTGAATTCCTACGCCGCCCGAAAGAATCCCGGTGCCGCCCTGGAGGCGTTCCGGCTCGCGGCGCTCCCCGCCGGAACGGCCGGACTGGTCGTCAAAGTGCAGAATGTCGCCGGGAACGAACGCGAGTTCGCCGAACTGCAGGCGCGGGTGCGGGAACTGCCCGGTGCGGTGCTGTTCACGGAAACCCTGTCCCGCACGGACATCTATGCCCTGGAAGCCGCCTGCGACTGCTTCGTCTCCCTGCACCGTTCCGAAGGATTCGGGCTCGCGGTCGCCGAGTGCATGTATCTCGGAAAACCCGTGATCGCCACAGACTGGTCGGCCACCGCCGAGTTCGTGACGGTCGACAACGGCTGCCCCGTGCGGGCCCGCCCGATCGTGCTGACCGAGAACCACGGCCCCTACGCCAAAGGCTCGACGTGGGCGGAGCCCGATCCCGCGCATGCGGCCGAGTGGATGCAGCGACTGTTTGCTGATCGGGCGCTTGCCGCCCGGCTCGGCGCGGCCGCCCGGAAAACGATCACCACGCGTTTCTCTCCCGAAGTGATCGGCGCGCGCTACCGGCGACGGCTCGAAAGCATCGCGACGTTTTAGAGCCTTCTAATTTGAAGGGTAGCGGACACGACGTCTCGGGTGCGCACAAGGCGCGCCCCGACGAGTGTCGGCGGTACCCGATGCGTGTAGGGGCGAGGCTCGTCCACGCCCGAATGCCTTCCTTATCGAGCCATCTTCCTCAGCCACATCTGCCCGCCGCCGCCGCGGGCGCAGAGCGGCATCCGCTCCGCGATCAGCCGGTGCTGCGTGTTCCAGAGCCAGGCGGTGAAGAGTTCAATCCGCCAGGCCGGGTTGTACATCAGGAAGGCCCGCAGCAGATATTGCTCGTTCCAGGCCCGGCCTTCGTCGAGCCAGTGCCGGGGATACTCGAGGTTACCGGCCACGTCGTGGATGTGCACCAGCACCCCCGGGGCCAGCGCGGGCAGCACGTCGAAATAGAGCCGGTTCACATCGCTCCCGATCTTGCTCACGTGCGAGGAGTCGATGAAGAGCACATCGTTCTCCTGCAGGGCGCCAAAGGTTTCGAGCGGGACGTCCTGAACCCGCTGCTCGATCAATCGGAACCGCGCGGCGTCGCTCTCGCGCAGAAGCGGGCGGAGTCGCGTCATGTCCGGATCGATGAAGGTGAAGTGCACCGCATCGCCGAGCAGCCGCTCGTTGAGATCGAGCATCGCCGCCGAGCTAAAACCCGAACCCACCTCGATGATCCGCCGCGGCCGGGCCTCCCGCAGCATGCCGTACAGCATGATCGCGTCGTAGTGTCCGTAGGAGGGATTATCCAAATGAAACCGCCAGCCCGGCGACGGTTGCTCCGGATAGGGCTGCTCCGGATACCAGCCGGCGAACCGCTCGAGCCGGTCCAGCTGGCCGACCTCGTTGAGATCCACCGCCGGAAACGGCGGCCCGAAGCCACCGCGGGCAAAGGCCTCGGCCACCTCCTCGCGCGAGGGCAGCGGCGAGTAGAAGTGCCCCGGCGGGGAGAAGCGCGACCACTCGGCCAGCGTGCGCCCCTGCGCGGCCACCTCGGCCGCCAGCCGGGCCTTCTCGCGCTCGAGTTGCCGCACGAGGCGAAATTTGCGCAGGAAATAGTCCAGAAGTCTCATGACCGGCGCGGACGATTGCCCGCGCTCCGGGAACACTCAATGG
>CAINHV010000320.1 GCA_903848965.1 uncultured Opitutia bacterium
CCTGCCGCTGGTACGCGGCGCCCTCGGCGAACCGATACTTGGCGGAAAGCTTCTCGCCGATCAGGTAGTCAACGCGCGGATTATTCGCCCAGGTGCTCAGGGCCGTTTCCCGCGCGGTCTTCTCGCCGGCGGGGTCATTCTTCAGGTGGGCGAGCACTGCCCGGTACGCCCACGCATCGGGGTGGCTCGGATTGACGTCGACCGCCTGGTTGAGGATCAGGCCCGCGGCCTCGTATTCCTCGGCGTCGATATGATGGGTGGCGAGCTGGAGCATGCTGGGAACATGCCGCGGGTTGAACTTCAGTGCCTCCCGCAGCGAGTTGAGGGCGACCTCGCGCTCGCTCCCGGCATAGGCCTTGCCGAGACCGCACAGCAAATCTGGATCCTCCGGCAGGACCTTCAGGCCTTCCTCAAAAACTTTGGCCGCCAGCGCGAAATCGTGCTTCTCGAGCGCCACATCGCCGCGAGCCAGGTAAACATCGCGCAGCTTCGAATCGAGTTTCTGGGCCGCCCCGAAAAGTTTATCCAGGACGTCCTTCGGGTCGGCACCAATCATCAATGCCGTCCGGCCAAAGACCACCATGTCCGCCGGCGCGCGGTAGTTCCAGGCACTGCCCTGGACGAGCTTCCGAATCTCGTCGATCCGCTTCGCCGCCTCGTCCGGCCGGCCGTTCGCGAACGCCACCTCGCGGGACAACCAGCGCAACCGGATGCTCTGCGTATCGCGGCTGAGCGCGGCATTCATGGCGATGTAGGCATCGACATTGTGACCCAGGGCGAGCTGGGCCTGGATGAGCAGGAGCGACGCGTCCGTGCTGGCGGGGATAGCCGCCAGCGTGGCGGACGCCGCCTCGATCACCTGCGTGTATTTCCCAGCCAGCAGGTCACGTTGGACCGGAGCCAGGTCGGCGGCTAAGCCGGCCGCCACCAGTGAGAGCCATCCACCCAAAAGGCACACGAGCTTTCGCCAAAGGCTGCGGCCGGGGGCCGGGGAATGGGCTCGTCGAGGTCCGGTCATGCAGTGGAATGGGTCTTGGGAAAAGACATGGTCGACGCGTCTCAGTGGCAGACGCATGGAGGTCCAAAGAGTAATGCGAGGCCATTTTGTTTTCTCAAGTCCCACCTCAATGATTTTCCCTTCCAAGTCCTCGCCCGCCCACCCGGCGGGCCGGGTCGATTCCCGCCCTAGCGCGCGAAGAGCGGAGCACCTCAGGCCTTGCCGCTTACCTTTCGAACGGTCTGGCGGTAAAAGGTAAAGACTGTGGTGTTCGGCTGGTTCCTTTCGAGTAGCGCCGCGTCTCCGACCGGCGAAGGGCATGCCGAAATACAAGACCGAAGCCAATCGGTTTGAACACAGAGGCGCCCGCCGTTTACGGGTGTTCAAGCGCTCGATCCTGAGTCAGGAGGTAAAAGGTAAAGCCTAGGGTTGCCCTGATTTGACGGACACGGGTTTGGGTTCAAAACGAAAGAACCCCATGAAGACCCAGATGAGGAAACCGTCTGCAGGAAAGTCCCATTTCACTGCGGAGTACAAGCAAGAGGCATTGCAGCATTGGAAGGAC
>CAINHV010000321.1 GCA_903848965.1 uncultured Opitutia bacterium
CCGAATGCGCCAGCGCTGGTTCGCCCCGCGGACCGATGCGGGACGGCATCGAGCGGAGCTTTGAGGGCCCTGTCACCTTCTACTCCCGTTTTTCCCGCTCCGCCCAGGTGACCGCCTCGCGGATGAACTCGTTGATGTGCGTGAGGTCCAGCTTCTCCTTGGTCCGCGCCATGTAGGCTTCGACGGTCTTGATACTCAGGTGCATTTCCTTGGCCACCTGCTTGGTCTCCAAGCCGCGGCCGAAATATTGAAACACCTCCAACTCTCGATCGCTCAGGAGATCCCCCGGCGACTTTCGTTCGGCCGGCACCCGATCGGCCAAACGCTCGGCCAGTTTCTCCAGTAATTCGCTGCGCGCATATATTCTCCCGGCCGCCACCCGCCGAACCGCCTCGGCGATCCGTCCGGCGGATTCGCGTTTCGTAAGATAGCCGCGGGCACCGGCCCGCAGCGCCCGCTCGGCGTAGTACGGCTCCTCATGCATCGAAACCACGAGGATCCCGAGGGCCGGATAAAGCGCCCGCAGTTCCCGAATCATAGTCAGCCCATTGCCGTCCTTCAGCGACAAATCCGTAATCACGACATCGGGAAGCTTCGTTGCCACGATTGCCAGGCCGGTCGCGACGCCTTCCGCTTCTCCGGCTACCTGCAGGTCAGGTTCGCGGTTGATCATACTGACGAGGCCCTCCCGCACGAGGGGATGATCGTCGATCACACAGACGCTAATCCGCGGGGCGGCGGCGGCCTTCGCTTCCGTGCTCATGTCGTGGCCTTGGTCCGCGGCAATCGGCAGGTGATGCACGTGCCGCCTTCGGGCAATGACTCCGCCGAATAGGAGGCCCCGATCACATCGGCGCGATACGACATGATCCGCAATCCCAGCCCACCCGAGGGAGACTCGGTCCCGCGGTGCAATCCGACGCCGTCATCCTTGACGATCAAGGACAGCGCCGCCGGATCGGTTTCCAGAACGATGGTGATGCGATCCGGCCGGCCATGGCGGGCGGCGTTGCGCACCGCCTCCTGCGCAATCCGATAGAGGTTCGAGGCGGCAGTGCGATCACCCAACTCAGGCTCGCCGCGACAAATGAACTCGCACTTGACCCGAAATTGCTCGGACGCGGTCGCCGCCAATTCCTCCAAGGCCACGACCAATCCGTCCTCTTCCACCGCGGTCAGCAGCAGTCCCTTCGCGAGATGCCGTGTCTGCGACACGCCCTCGTCGATCAGTGAGACGATGCGCAGGGCCTGGGGCGCCAGCGCATCCTGCCGCCGGCCCAAGTCATCCGCCAGCAAGCGCGCCGCGTAGGCCGTGCCCGTCAGGTGCTGGCACAGGCCGTCGTGCAGATCGTGTCCGATCGAAATGCGCTCCTTTTCGCCGGTGTGC
Organism: uncultured Opitutia bacterium; assembly: GCA_903848965.1. GTDB lineage: Bacteria > Verrucomicrobiota > Verrucomicrobiia > Opitutales > Opitutaceae > ER46. The sequence continues at coordinate 1,388 of CAINHV010000321.1, forward strand.
GTGATCACGCGTTCCAGTCGCTCCCGCTCCGCCGCCTCCCGCGTGAGGGCCAGGGCGCCCTGCCGCACCCGTTCCTCAATTTCCTGTTGCAGCGTGAGCAAACTCGAAAGCAGCCAGATCATCAGGAGGTAGGTGCTGAACGAGATCAGGGCATTCCAGCCCAGGGTGAACGCGCTGCGATAATCGAGCCGCAGTCCGAGGTCGCCCGCCGTCATGACGCCCACGCTCGCCAGCGCAATCAACACCCCGAAACGCCAGCCGCGCACAGTGACCGCCAGCAGGACGGCCAGCGAATAGAAGAAGCGGAAGGAAATGCGATCGTCGTTGTCGACGAGGTAATCGAGCAGGCCGATTCCGATCACGAGTGCCGCCGTCACCGCCGTTAACCAGCGGCGCTGGATCGGATCCGTGC
>CAINHV010000322.1 GCA_903848965.1 uncultured Opitutia bacterium
AATGCCGGTCATCCGCAACACCGTCGCCCGGGTGACCGGAAAGAATTGCGTCTCCAAATTTGTCACTTCCCCACCCGGCCGCACCACCACCGCATCGGATTGGATTTCGTATTGGTAGCCGACGGCCTCGGTCACAAAATCGAGCACCCGCTTCAGGCTCGCCTGCCGAAGCACCAGCGTGACCTGCGGCCGGCGGTTTTCCGGATCGAGGAGCACGACGTTGATGCCCTTCACCCCATCGCTGGCCGGATCGAACTCCTGCGAAATCGAACTCAGCGCGCCGACCACCTGGCCAATCTCGGCGCGCGTGAAACTCACCTGCGGCAGCACAATGTCGTTCAACTTGCGCCGCAGAGTCGCGGTCGCGTCGGAGACCAAAACCTCGGGATCCGTGGTCACCGGATTCGACGGTCGCTGCCAGCCCTGTTCCACCTCCTGCAATAGTTTCGCCCGCGTCATCTCGCGCGGCACAACACCGCGAGGTTGTTCGTACAGCCCTTCCCCTTCGCGAACGTCCGGCACGCGGTTTCGATTCTCGTCAGCTCGTCCGTGCCCCGCCATGAGCGCGAGCAGCGCGATCGCCTGGCCGATGGCCTGGCTGGTCTTCGCAAGCACTCTGGTCAGTCCGTTCACGCAATCGTTCATCGAGACTCTCCGGCTGCTCCAACGTCCGACTCTTCCCTCGCGCCCCTCTCGCCTTCGCGCAGCGTAATCTCCCGACCCGAGTCGAAATCACGCACCACCGCGACGGCCTCTTTTCGAAATTGAATGGTATCGGCGGCGTCTACCTCCGCGCGCTGCAGATCGAGACGAAGCACCTCGAGGCGCAGCGGCTGAAGTCCGCCCACCCCCGCGCTGGCCATCTCACCCGTCTCGTCGTCGACGAAACATCCCCGCCACGCACCCGGCCCGCCTTGGTGCCCAATCAGCCGAATCCGATACGGCCGGGGCGCTATCTCCGCCAACGCCAACCCGGCTTCGTCGGCCACGCGCTCCTCCGCGTCCTCCGGAAGGGAACGAACGGAGTAGCTCTTCGCATGGGAATCGAACCAGAGCTCCGGCGCCGTGAAGAGATCAAAGCGTTCCTCGACAGCACTCGACCGAGATGACCAGACCGACGGGCGATCCTCTCCTCGATCCAACGGCCTCGTGATCACGGTCTTTTCCCTCAGAACCAAGTCCAGACTCAAGGCTCGCCGCGCGTTCTCCCGCCGCCAACCCAGCCAACCAAAGGCAAACACGGACAAGCCGGCCAGCCCAGCCGCGACCCAAAGCAGGACTGGCTTTTCCCCGATCATGATCCGGCCCCCGTGGACGCCACCGGCGGCGTGGGCCGCCGGCCTCGATGATCCGGGACCACCCGTTCTATCGACTCAATCGTCACCGCGAACCGCGAAAGCGGACGCGTGACAAGTGGAGCTGCGGGTTTCGCCGCTAGATTCCGGTCGCCGCTTGTAGCCGGCGACGCACCGGCCTCGACGGCGCTGGCGGGGGAGACTTCCACGTCGCGAATCACCAAGGTCCGCCCGTGGTGCGACGCCCGATTCAGAAAGACCCGCAGAACTTCGGTGTCGCCGCAGAACACGAGGCGAAATCCCAAGGTCTCAAGCAAACCCGGCACCGCCACGCTCACTCCGCGGTCCAGCGCGAAAGAGTCCCCGCGTTCGATCCCTCGCCCG
>CAINHV010000323.1 GCA_903848965.1 uncultured Opitutia bacterium
ACTGTCGCACCAACGCCCTTCCTTCCCTCCCCTGATCCCGCGCACCCCATGACCAATTTGCTGACCCGTTACCATCGGCTCCTCCAGGTGATCCTGACGACGCTGATGGGGCTCATCATCATCCCCGTCGCGCTACAAATGCTGTCCCGCTACACGGGTCTCATCCCGCGCTACATCTGGACCGAGGAGGTGGCGCGATTCTGCTTCGTCTGGATCATCATGATCGGATCGATGATCGCGGTGCGCGATCGCGCGCACTTCGACGTGGACGTGCTGCCGCATCCGAAGACTCCGCGGCAGAAGGGCATCGCCGGCCTGATTGTCCACGGCGCGATGATGATCATGGCCGTCGTCTTCATTCGCTACGGCTACGACTTCGCCAAGTTCGGTTCGATCCAGAGCTCCGAGATGAGCGGTATCAACATGGCGAGCATCTACGTCGCCTTCCCGCTCGCGGGGGTCACCTGGATGCTCTTCCTGCTGGAACACATCGTGGCCGATTTTCGGCTCCTCGCGAAATCGGCGGAGGAGGCCTCCTCATGAGCCCGCTCGAGGTTTCCGCCCTCATGTTCGGCACCTTCGCGGTGCTGATCGTCCTGCGCATCCCGGTGTCGTTTGCCCTCGGGCTGGCGTGCATCCCGGTGTTCCTAATCGACGAGCGCCTGACCCCCATCCTGCTGATCAGCGAGATGTGGAAATCGTACAATTCCTTCATCCTGCTCGCGGTGCCGTTCTTCCTGCTCGCGGCCAACCTGATGAACTCCGCGGGCATCACCGAGCGCCTCGTGAATCTCGCCAAGGCCGCCGTGGGTCACCTCCCGGGCGGACTGGGGCAGATCAACGTCGTGGTGAGCATGCTCTTCGCCGGGGTTTCCGGATCCTCGACGGCGGAGGCCGCGGGCATCGGCTCGCTGCTGATCCCCGCGATGAAGAAGCAGGGCTACGATGCGAGTTTCTCGGTGGCCATCACCGCCTGCGCGTCGGTGATGGGCGTGATCATCCCGCCGAGCATCCTGATGGTGGTGTGGGGTGGCATGATGTCGGTCTCGATCGGCGGCCTGTTCCTCGCCGGCGTCGTGCCCGGTGTGATGATCGGCCTGTTCCTGATGGCGACGGTCTTCGTCTATGCGAAGCTGCGGAATTATCCGGTGTACCACCGCTCCTCGTGGAGCGAGTTCGTACGCGCCTTGCGGGGCGCGTCGCTGGCGCTGATCACGCCGGCGATCATCGTCGGCGGAATTGTCGGCGGCCTGTTCACACCCACGGAAGCCTCCGTGGTCGCCGTTCTCTACACGGCGATACTCGGCGGCGTGGTCTATCGGTCGCTCGGGCTGAAGGAATTTCCGGCCGTGCTCAACGAGTCCGCCCGCCTGGCTGCGATCTCGCTCTTCTGCATCGGCACCGCGTCGGCGTTCGGGTGGCTGCTCGCCTACTTCCGGGTCCCGCAGGCACTGGTGGCCGCGATGGCCGGCCTAGGAACCGGCGTGACCTCGACGGGCTTCCTCGTCGCGCTGGCCTTCCTGTTCATCGGCATGTTCATCGATGCAATCCCGGCGATCATCATCCTCGGCACGATCCTGCTGCCGATGGCGCAGAGCGTGGGCATGCACCCGATTCATTTCGCGATCATCGGCGTCGTCTCGCTGGCCTTCGGACTCGTGACGCCGCCGTACGGCCTGTGTCTCCTGATCGCCGCGAGCATCGGGAAGATCAAGGTCGTCGCCGCGCTCAAGGACGTCGCGATCATCCTCGTGCCGATGCTGTTCCTCCTTGTCCTCGTGATCGTGTTCCCGGAACTGGTCCTCTGGCTGCCGCGGCTCGTGGCGCCGCAGTATTTGGAATAGCCGCGGATGGCGGCCGGAAGGTAGGACCGGCGCTGGTCGCCGGGCCCGAAATGCAGGAGGTAATGCAGGCCAGTCGACGAGCGACGGCCCTGCATCAACTGCGGGATCCCGGCCTGAACAGTTTCGTGTCGCAGGATTTCTACGGCGAGGTCCTGATCAAGGAATTCGGCCGGCCCGAGGACATCGATGCGCTGTCCGAGAAGGCCATCATCGCGTGCCTCGACCTCGGCGCGAAGACCGCCTTCAACGACCCGCACCTCTATCCCATCCGCGGCCAGCGCAACACTCTGGCCCGGCAGAAGGACCTGAAGTACAGCGTCGGCCTGTCCGGGGCCTCGGCGACGCCGCGCCGGGACGGCGTGGCAGCCGGCAACTCCGCGCTCTACGGCATCTGGGAAACCAGGCCGGACATGAAGCTCGCCAAGGAAATAATCGACAACGCCGCCGAGGGTTTCGCGAAACTGCAGAAGTTCGTCTAAGCCGGAAGTGGGCAGTCGATGTAGGGCCGTCGCTTGCGGCGGGCCTGTTTTACCTCGTGAATCTAGGGCCTGCCGACCAGCGGCAGCCCTACACCCATCGGTTTCGACGTACCCGTCATGGAAACCGCTCCGACTGCACAGTTCCGTCCGAGTCGGGCCAGCCGTTCTGGCTGGCACGCTGGCCGGTCATTTTTCAGTCGCCCACCGAGGGGCGGCCGGTTGCGGTAGTGACGCCGATGGCCTCCGGTCCCCGGCGTGCGCCCGCTACCATGACCCCCACCGATCCGAATCCCATCTCCGTCAACGCGCCCTGCCCCTGCGGCAGCGGGAAGAAGTACAAGCGCTGCTGCGGGGCCGTTTCCGCTCCCACCGCGGCCGCGGGCCAGCCGGCCACGACGAAGAGCCGCCGGGATCTCTGGCTGATCGGTCTCGGCATGGTCGCCCTGGTCGCAGTGACCCTCGTCGCGCTGGCTTCGGTGAATAACCGCCCGGCGGCGCGCCCAACCACGGGCGGATCAATTTCCGGCTCCGGCGTGATGCCGACGCCGAAGGCCTGGGAGTTCGATGCCGCCAACAACCGGCATTGGGATCCCGCCCACGCCCACTGGCACGACGGCCCGCCGCCGGCGGGCGCCGTGGCGAAATAGCGGCGACCAGAGACTGAACCCGTCGGTGGACCAGATACCCTTGCTCCGCCGCCTCCCGCGCATCGTGTCCTAATTCCGGACACCGAACGCGTCGTTGCCTCGCTCTTCGGTACCGCATGCCGTGACGGCCTCGCGGTCGAAGGCCCGGCTCCGCGAGCTCGTGAATTCCCCGCCTCGCCGTCGACCCGGTCACCCACCGCACGCTCGCCTCCAACCATGCCCTCCCTGCGCGCCCTCCTTTGCCTCTGTTGCCTCCTGGCCCCGGCGTCGTTGGCCCGGGCCGCTGCGCCCGCTGATTCGCGCCAGCCGCTCGATATCTTCATCAGCGCCGGCGACAGCTGGTGGTTCGGCGCCTGGCTGCCGGTGGACTCGCCCGAGAGCATCCGCCAGACCGTCCAGATGTGGGACGAGGCCCTCAACACCAGGCGGGTGTACTGGCGCGGGCAGCAGGCGGAGATGCTCCTCGAGACCGTGCCGGCTCCGTCGAATCTCAAATACGATCCAACCGACAAGTGATCCTTCCTGGCCCGGCGGCCATTCCCTTCATGAAACTACGCCCCCTCCTCCTCGTCACGCTGTTCGCCTCGGCCGGCCTGGCCTCGATCGGCTTCGCCCAGCCGGCTGGCCTGCAAAAGCAGGACGTCGCGCTTCCGCCCCAGAAACCGCTCAAGACCCAGCTGCCTCCCGGTTACACGATCCCCACGGTCGACCTCACCGGCGAAACGCACCGGCAGGTGATCGTCGATCGCGAAGCCGGACAATATCTCGGCCATCCGACCACCGTGTTGCTCGAGGACGGCGAGACGATGCTCACGGTCTATCCCCGCGGCCACGGTCGCGGATCGATCATCTACAAGCGCAGCGAGGACGGCGGCCGGACGTGGAGCGGGCGGCTGCCCACGCCGAAGTCGTGGGAAACATCGCTCGAGGTGCCCACCCTGCACCGCGTCGTGGACGCGACCGGCCGGAAGCGGCTGATCATGTTCAGCGGGCTTTATCCCGTGCGGATGGCGGTGAGCGAGGACGACGGCCTGCATTGGAGCGAACTCAAGTCGATCGGCGACTTCGGCGGGATCGTCACGATGGCGACGGTCATCGACCTGAAGTCGCCCGGGCACTACCTCGCGTTCTTTCACGACGACGGCCGGTTCATCCGCGGCGGCGACGTCGAGGCCAACACGGTGAAGAGCCTCCATTCCGATCAGGTTTCGACTGCCGCCCAGCCCTGGCGCTTCTGGGTCTACACCACGCTTTCCAAGGACGGCGGGCTGACCTGGAGCGTGCCCGTCCCGATCGCGATGCGGCCGGACGCCGATCTCTGCGAACCCGGCGCGCTGCGCTCGCCTGACGGCCGGCAGATTGCCGTGCTGCTCCGCGAGAATTCCCGCACCTACAACTCCTTCGTCATCTTCTCCAACGACGAAGGCCTCACCTGGACCGAGCCGCGCGAACTGCCCGCCGCGCTGACCGGAGATCGCCACGTCGCCAAATATGCGCCCGACGGCCGGCTGTTCATCAGCTTTCGCGACATGACCCATGGCAGCCCCCACCGCGGCGACTGGGCTGGCTGGGTCGGCACCTACGATGACATCGTGAAAGGAAGCGAGGGACAGTACCGGGTTCGGATTATGGACAATACCCGGCGCGCCGACTCCACCTACCCCGGCGTCGAGTTGCTGCCCGACGGCACGTTCGTCACCACGACCTACGGGCATTGGACGCAGGGCGAGGAGCCCTACATCGTCAGCGTGCGGTTCAAGCTGGCCGAACTCGATGCGAAGGCGAAGCGATGACTTCTTCCCTCTCCGGTTGCTCCCCGGAAATGCGGGCCGCCCTCACCGGCCCGATGCCGTCGCTGAAAACGCCTTTCCATCAAGACGGCAGCATCGACTTCGACGGGCTGCGGCGGCTGATCGACGTCAACCTCGCCGCCGGGGCGAAGGCGCTGATGCTGACCGCCGGCGACAGCCATTATGTGGCGCAGTCCGAGCAGGACATCGCGGATGTCACCAAGGTCACGGTTGAGCACACGGCCGG
>CAINHV010000324.1 GCA_903848965.1 uncultured Opitutia bacterium
GGAGGACGGCACCAGCTGCCGCCAGCCTTTCCCCGGTCGCCCGGGATTATCCCAGTCGTGCTCACACCGGCTTTTTTCAGGCCGGTGCGCTGCGACTGTTCTATCAAGGAACGAGTGAGAGCGTGGACCGGGTGCGCCGAGTTTGAAGCTTTTGTTCTCAACAACTTCTTCACCGCCGGAATTGGTGAATAACTTGGGAGTAAAGGAGTGCACCGGTTATTCACCGGATTTCGCTTCGCGAAAATGAAATTTCGGCTCTTGCTCCGCGCAGCCTCATGCCTTCGCCACGCGACCTGCCCATCTACGAACTGGAAGCTGCCATCGTGGCGACTTTGCGGACCCAGGGTCGGCTCATTCTCCAGGCACCCACGGGTTCGGGAAAGTCGACGCAGATCCCGCAGATGTTGTGGCGTCACGATCTGCTCGGGGCCGGCGAAGTCGTCGTGCTGCAGCCGCGGCGGCTGGCCACCCGCATGCTGGCGAAGCGCGTGGCGGAGGAAGCCGGCACGCGCCTCGGCGAAGGCGTGGGCTACCAGATCCGATTGGAGTCGCGTATCAGCGAGCGAACCAAGATCCGTTTTGTCACCGAGGGAATTCTGCTGCGGCAGATGTCGTTCGATCCGTCGCTCAAGGGAATCACGGCGATCGTGTTCGACGAGTTTCATGAGCGGCATCTCTACGGCGACATCTCGCTCGCGCGGGCATTGCAGATCCAGCAGACACGGCGCCCGGACCTGAAGATCATCGTCATGTCGGCGACGCTCGATACCGGCTCGCTACGGAGTTACCTCGCGCCCTGTGAACTGCTGGTTTCGCAGGGCCGGACGTTTCCGGTCCGGATCGAATACCTCCCGAAGACGGTGAACTTCGATCAGGAGCCGCCATGGGAAGTGGCGGCCCGGGAATGCGAGCGGGCGGCGGGACTGACGACGGGTGACATGCTCGTGTTCATGCCTGGCGCCTATGAGATCAATCGCACGGTGCAGGCCATTCAGGGGCGCCGCGAACTGCGGGACTTCATCGTGTTTCCCCTCCACGGCGAGCTGCCGCCGGACCAGCAGGATCGGGCCCTCGATCGATATGAACAGCGAAAGATCATCGTTTCGACCAACGTGGCCGAAACGTCGCTGACCATCGATGGAGTCACGACGGTGATCGATGCCGGGCTCGCCCGCGTCGCCCGCTTCGATCCCCACCGCGGCATCAACACGCTGTTGATCGAGAAGATCTCCGCCGCGAGTGCCGATCAACGGGCCGGTCGCGCGGGTCGCACGGCGCCCGGCGTGGCGGTGCGGCTGTGGACGGAGCGGGAGCACGGGCAGCGGGCGTTGCAGGAGTTGCCGGAGGTGAAGCGGCTCGATTTGTCCGAGGTCGTGCTGACCTTGAAGGCGAGCGGCATCGACGACGTCGCGAACTTCCCCTGGCTCGAGAAGCCCGAAGCGCGGGCGCTCGAGCGGGCGGAGACGCTGCTGGCGGATCTTGGGGCGTTGGCAGCGACGGGGGAACGTGACACGGGGACGGATTCCGCCGGTCTGAGTCCGGCGCTACTTTCGATCACGGAAGTGGGGCGACGGATGCTGCGATTTCCAGTGCATCCGCGATACGCGCGGATGTTTCTCGCCGCGCAGGAACGCGGCTGCGTTCGAACCGTGGCCCTGATGGCGGCGCTGACGCAGGGGCGAAGCTTTCTCCTGCGCGGCGTGTCGAAGGAAGTGGAGCAGGCGAGGGAGGACGTGCTCGGCGAGGAGCACGAGAGTGACTTTTTTCTCGCGATGCGCGCGTGGCGGTTCGCGGACCAGAACAACTACGCGATCGAGGCGTGCCGCCGGCTGGGCATCCATGCCCAGGGAGCGCGGCAGGTCGGCCCCTTGTTCGAGCAGTTTCTCGGCATCGCGGAAAAGGAAGGCCTCGACGTCAACGAGCGGCCGGCGGATCCGGCCGCCGTGCGAAAGTGCGTCCTCGCGGGGTTCTCCGACCAGTTGGCCCGGCGGCTCGATGCCGGCACCCTGCGGTGCGAACTCGTCCACCGTCGCCGTGGGGTCCTGGCCCGCGAGAGCGCAATCCAGAAGGCGACCCTGCTGGTGGCGGCGGAAATCAGCGAGATCGAGGGTCGGGGCGGGGAGGTTAACGTGCTCCTGACGCTCGCGACGGCGATTGAAGAGGCGTGGTTGAAGGAGATTTTTCCCGACGACTATCGGGAGGCGCGGTCGGTGGCCTACGACGAGCAGGCCCGGCGGGTCATGGCCCGCCGGGAACGGCGGTTCCGCGATCTCGTGCTCGAATCCAAGGTGAGCAGCGAGGACGCGCCGCTGGACGCCGCGGCCGCCTTACTGACCAAGGAGGTCGTGGCGGGGCGGCTGAAGCTCGAAGCCTGGGATGAATCCGTGGAACAGTGGATCACCCGGGTGAACCGGCTCGCGGAGTGGTTTCCTGAACTTGAAGTTAATCCGCTCACCGATGCCGATCGCGCGACCATCATCGAGCAAATCTGCTACGGCGAACTCGGCTATCGCGGGATCAAGGACAAGCCCGTGATGCCGGCCTTGCGGGACTGGCTCACGGCGGAGCAACTCGCGGTCATTGACGACTACCTCCCTGATAAGCTCGTCATGGGTAACGGACGAAAGGCGCGACTCACGTACCATCGCGAGGGCCCGCCGATCCTGAGTGCACGCATCCAGGAACTCTATGGGATCGATGGAAAATTTGCGGTCGGACACGGCCGGGTACCGGTGAAATTCGAGGTGTTGGCGCCGAATCATCGTCCCCTTCAGGTGACGGATGATCTGACCAACTTCTGGCGCGAGCAGTATCCGAAGATCAAGACCGAGCTCTCGCGGCGGTATCCGCGGCACGAGTGGCGTTGAAAGGCGGGTGGCGGGCGGGTTCCGATCCGGGGCGGGGGATCGATTTTCCGTGCGGTTTTCACGGGTCGGGAGACCCGTGCCACTCGGGCGCAGCCACACTGCTCCCTACAGCTAGGGGAGTCCTCAGCTGCCGGTCGCGCGGAATTCGCCGACGAGCGCGTCCCAGCCGCTCTGGGTGAAGTCCTTCGCGAGGGCGGCGCGGCGCTCGTGGAGCCGCTTGATCCGGGCTTCCTCCGCGCGGTGCCGGGTCGAGCCCGGGCGCAACAGGCCAAGACGTTGCTCGAGGCGTTTGATCGTCAGATCGACGATCTCGAGGGCGGCCCGGACCTCGGCTTTATCCGTCGGCGAGGGATAAAGTTCGTCCAACGCGAACTCGGCGACCTTGCCATCCTGGCTCGAGGACGGCGGCGTGAGGAGCGGCGCCTGCTTGCGGGCCAGACGCTGACACTGAATATTGATGTCGTACCTCAGTTCGTCGTACTTGGCCGGATCGAACTTCTCCAGCAGTCGATTGGCCCGGGTGGCCAACTCCTTCTGATGGCCGAGGAGCGTGGTCTTCGTCACCGGATCGTTGTCCTGCTGGATGAGTTGATAAAGACGCCCGAGATCGATTTCCAGCACCTCGCGTTGCTCCTTGAAGTCGGGCGCCGCGGGTTCGTCGGCGGCCGGGAGCAGCGGCAGTCCCACGCCAAGGCCGAAGAGCAAGGTCGCGAGAAGGCGACGGAGAGTCGGGAAAAGAAAGCGAAGCGGATTCATGCGGTTCAGGTCATCTCGAGTCCGCGGAACGTGCCGTTCGAGGAAGAGAAGAACTTTTCCATGATGCCCAGGCGATGGAGCATCGAGAGGTGGAGATTGGAGAGCGGATAATTGTTGAGGGTGTCGAAGACGAGGTGCTGGCCATGCTTGAATCCGCCGCCCGCGAGGATGATGGGAAGGTTTGTGGTCAGGTGGGAATTGGCGTCGTGGAAGTTGGAGCCAAAGAGGACCTGGGTCCGATCGAGCAGCGTCTCGCCGCCTTCCAGGGAGGCCTTCAAACCGTCGAGGAACGTATTGAGGTTCTTGAAATGCTGGACGTCGATTGCGTGCAACTGGGAGAGCTTGTCCGGTTGTTTCCCGTGATGCGACAGCCCGTGGTACTGCTCCGTGATGGCCACGCCCACCTTGCTCTCGATGACCGGAGTGGAGGTGCCGCTGACGAACAGCGTGATCGCGCGGGTCGAGTCGGTCTGGAACGCGAGCCGGATGATATCGAACATCACCTTCTCCTTTTCCATCAAGAGGCCGTTGCTGGCCGGATCGACCGGCGCGGGCGTGTCCACGACCGGCTTGGCGGTGCGCTCCCAACCCTGCGAGGCCTCGAGGTTTTTCTCGAGCGAGCGCACGCTGGTGAAGAACTGGTCCACGCGCTCGCGGTCCTCGGTGCTCAGCTTCCGCTTCAGGCCCTTCGATTGGTCGGTGACCGTATCGAGAATGCTGCGACCGGTCTCAAGCTTCAGGATCTGCGCCTCGACTTCCTCCGGCGTGCCCTGGACGAAAAGCTGCCGGTAGACGTTCGCGGCCTTTTGCTCGGGCGGAATCGCGACCCCGCCGCCGGTGAAGGACAGGCCGGTGTTGCCGTTAATCGAGAGAGTCAGGGACGGGAACCGCGTGAGGGTGCCGAGCTGCTGCGCCACCACCTGATCGAGGGAGATGGTATTCTTGAAGGAGCCGCTGGCCGGATGCGGCGCGCCGGTCAGCCAGGCCACTTCCGTCGGGTGACTGCCGACGACGTTGGGCAGCGACGTGCCGGTGATCACGGTGAACTCCTTGCGGTGCTCCTTGATCAACTCGAGGTACGGCGACAGCGCATAGTCGCGGCCCGCGGTCTTGGGGAAAAAGTTGGCCGGCACGAAGCCGAGGTTGTGTTCCACGGCGACCATGCGCCGCGGCTTGGCCCCGGGCGCCAGCGGCGAACCGGCCTCGGCTGCCCGCGCGAACCGCGGCAGCATCGCATCGAGAAACGGAAGGGACAGCGCCACGCCGGTGCCCCGGAGGAAGTGACGTCGGGAGAGCGGCGTCCGGGTCGAGATGAAGGGTCCGGAGGCGGGCTGGGCGGGCGAGGGATTTTTCATGGGGAGCAGGGGACGGTGTTTAGAAAAGGGAGTTCACTTGTTGAGGAAGAGGTCACTCTGGATCAGGGCGTTCACGAGGCTGCGCACGCCGTAGTGGTCGGAAGCGGCCTGCTGAACGATCTTCTCCACCTTGGCGCGGTCGCTGTAGCCGACCGGGGCGCCGGTGGCGAAGATCGCGAGCTGCCGGGCGAGATTGCGCGCGACGATGGATTCATCCGCGAGCAGCAGCTTCTTCAGATCGCGCACGTCCTTGAACTGGCCGCCCTCCGGCAGTTCGCCGCTGGGGTCGACCGGTTGCGCGAGGAAGTAGCGCAGCGGCCAGCCGTTGTGCCCGAAGCCCACGACCGGAGTCTGGCCCTTTTCGGCGATGGCCCGGTAGCGTTCGCGGTGGCCTCCGAGGACATCGAAGCTCTCCAGCGCGAACCCGGCCGGATCGATCTTCTTGTGACACATGGCGCAGCTTTCGTCGGCGCGATGCTTGTCGAGCTGCTGGCGAATCGTCACCGCGCCGCGCACATCGGGCTCGACGGCCGGGACCGCGGAGGGCGGGGGCGGAATCTCGAAACCGAGGATGCGCTCGTTGATCCATTTACCGCGGAGCACGGGCGATGTCGTCGTGCCGTTGGCCGTGACCTTGAGCATGGCCGCCTGTGTCATCAGGCCGCCGCGCACGCTGCGGGCGGGAAGCGAGACGCGGCGGAACTCGACACCCGTGACACCGCGAATGCCGTAGTGGGTGGCGAGACGCTCGTTGATGAAGACGAAGTCGGAATCGACGATGTTGCGGGCGGGCAGGTTGCGCTGCACGAGATCGTTCACGAAGAGCCGGGTCTCCTCCGCGGCATCCTCCACGAGTGCGTCGTCGATGAAGTAGTCGTTGTAGAGATTCAGATCCGGGGTCGTCTCATCCATTTTCCGAAGTTCGAGCCAGTAATCGCAGAACGCATCGACAAACCGGCGCGAACGCGGATCGGCGAGCAGCCGGTTCGTTTCAGCCTGCAACACCTCGGGTCGGTGCAGGTCGCCGGCGGAGACGCGGGCCATCAGCGCGGCGTCCGGCTGGCTGTTCCACAGGAACAACGCGAGACGCGAGGCGAGGGCGTGATCATCGAGCCGGCCAGGTTCGCCCTGCTCGAGGTAGACGAATTTCTCGGAGGCGAGCGTCGCCGTGTAACATGCCATCATGGCACCGGCGAAACCGAGGCCGCGATCGTAGCGGCTCTTGAAAAGGGCGAGGAGACGCTGGACATCGGCTTCTTCGACCGCTCGCCGGTAGGCGACGGGCAGAAAGCCCCGCAACAGCCGCTCCGCATCCTGCAGGGGATTCGCCGACTCGACGTCGACCAGGACCTTGGCATTCCGCGTCAGGCCGCGTCCGGGCTGGGCCTGACCGCCCGGTCCGCCGCGCGCGCCGCCCGCCGTCGGGGCGACCATTTCAATTTCGATTCCCGCTTTGCCCGTGGCTTTCTTCAGCGGCAGATCGCCGAAGAGCAGGCGATACCCGGCAGTGGTCGCCTGATCGTAGAGCGGTCCTTCAACCTCCATCCACTTGAACGCGACGCCGGGCGCGCCGTCGACTTGGGCGAGCTTGTTGACGTAGCCATTGAAGTTGCCCGAGAAGCCCGGCCGCGAACGGAAGAAGCGAACGGCGTCGGTAGTGATCTTCTCGTTCGCCGCGAGGTAGACATCCTTGAGCTCCACCGTGCGCTCGTCCGGAGTGAGATCGAAGGTGCCGATCCGGTGGGCGCCCGAGACCGGGTAATAAGTGCCATAGACATGGATCGGCTCGCTGCGCCGGCCCTTTGAGACGTCCCAATGATTCGGCACCTGCCATTCGGCGGGTAGGGCGCCGAACTCCACGGAGCCTTCCGGACGACGGGCAAAAATCGAATTCGTCGGCACGATCGTGCCGTAGGGCCCAACCCAGATCGTGTAGCCGGAAAAGCGGATCGTGTAGCGGCCCGTGACCGGCGCCGCGAACATCAGCGGACCGGCCGGGACGCCGCTGCCCCACTCGGACTGAAACCCGGTCCGATACATGCTCGCCGTCCAGCCCATGGCTTCCTTTTCCCGGCGCTCGGGATTGGCTTCGCCGGCGAACAAGGGCGTGCTGCCATTGATTCCCGTGATCTGGGGGCCCTGGCCCTCCGCGTCGCTGCGGGCGGCGTACATGCTGGCGCGACCGCGACCCTGACCATAGGTGATCAGGACCTCGGGATCGGGGCCGTGATCCAGAATCGGGAAGCGGCCGCGATTCGGATTTCCGTCCTGGTTGCTGAAAGAGAAATTATTGCGCGCGTAGTAGCGGCTGACCTTGGACTCGGGCTGGACAAACTTAGTCGTGAGCAGCTGCTTGATCGCGTACTCGGACGCCTCCAGGTATTTCTGCATGTGGACATACGACACGTCCAGGGCGCGGCTCAGCTTGTTGTAGTTTTCGGCGAGCCCGTCCTGCGGCAGTTGATCCTGCACGAGGAGATAGGGCGCCTGAAAGAGATCGCGGAGGGTGTTCTCGTATTCCGTCCGATTGAGGCGGCGGTAGATGGCCCGGCCTGACCGTTCGATGCGGGCTTGGTCGGTCGCCACCAACGTGTCGTCGAGGCTCTTGACGAAAGCCGAGAGCGCGGCGGACTCCGGGCGCTTCTTCTCCTTCGGCGGCATCTCACCGACTTGGACGCGGTCGTGGACCTTCACCCACTGGGCAAAGTTTTCCGGGTCGGTCGGCTCGTACTTCAGGCTCGTCAGATCGAGGCCGCCTTCCTTGTCGACGTCGTTGTGGCAGCTCGAGCAATGCCGCTCGGTGAACTCGAGCACGTTATCGCCCAAGGCTGGAACTGCTCCCCAAGCCGGGAGGGAGCCGGTGACGACGAGCGCACCCCATGTTATAAAAGAGGGCGACAGGGCGGCCACGCAAAAACGGAAAGACGGGTGGAAGAAGGGAACATTCATGGTGCGATGAATCAGGCGGCGTGGGCGGTCTAGTGCGGGTCAAAGGGGGTAACCAGCACGCGGCTCAAACCGATGGGTCGTACCCTCGGCACTTTTCATGGTGGCGCGAGCCTGAAACGCCGAAAAGAGCGCCAACGATCGAGTGCCCGGGCGAGCGTGAGCAGCGCCCACTTCGGATCGCGATTGGCGAATGTGGGGGAGGCGCTTACAGTCTTTGCCTTCCCATGAAGGCCCCCCTGCTGATCCGCACCACCACCCAGTCGCTTGCGACCGTCTGTGAGCGCCTGCCGGCGATCGCGACCAAGCACAAATTCGGGGTTCTGGGCGTGCATGATCTAAAGGAGAAAATGCAGAGCAAGGGCGTGCCGTTCGAACGCGAGTGCCGGGTCTTCGAGGTGTGCAACCCGCAGCAGGCCCAGAAGATTCTCCTTGGTGACATCAGGGTTTCCACCGCGCTTCCGTGTCGCATCAGCGTCTATGCGGACGCCGGCCAAACCGTCCTCGCGTCGATTGAACCGTCGATTCTGCTGGGCATTTTTGGTCCCGGTTCCGCCGACGCAGAGGCGATCGCGGCAGAGGTTCGGATCTCGCTGATCGCGATCATGGACGAAACCTGCGCGGGGTAGACGGGACCGAGATGTAGGGCCGGCGCTGGTCGCCGGGCCAGTTTCGCCTCTTGAATTTGGGTCTGCCGACAAGCGGCAGCCCTACAAGATTTCCGCCCGTTTGGAATCCGCCGCCTGTGGCCGCGAGCTTGAGCGAGTGGGAAAGGTCGAAACGACTCGCAGAAGGTCGCGCCGCCACTCGCTCACGCTCGCAGCCACGGCGAGACATTTGCTGCCACCTCCATTTCAACAGCGTCACCGTTGAGGCACCCCACGGCTCCGCCGTTCACGCCTTCGGTTTGCCGCGGTACGCGTTGACCAGTTCCGAGTTGTCGCGGACGCCGAATCCGTCGGCCACCATCCGGCGAAACGATTCGGTCACGCCCGCGGTCAAGGGCATCGGGGCGCCTACCTGGCGGGAGAGGTCGTGGATGAGTTCGAGATCCTTCAGGAGCAGGGTGGCCCGTCCGGTGATCGAGAATTCCGACGCCACCATCTTCGGGAAGATTTCCTGCAGCAGCGTAGCGGACACGAGGTCGGGGGCGCGCACAACGAGTCGCGCTCCTGCAAAATATCGGCGCCACGAAGTGCGTACAGCGGCGTGGCTCGTTCCACGCCCGGATGGCTGCGGGAATTCTCCATCCACTCCCCGGAGCGAACGGGATTGGGCGTAGCCACGAGCCCCAGCGAGTGGACCCATCGGCTCGGGATGCTTCTTTCTGCCTTGGAGACACGAAGATTCGCGGTTCACCTTTCGACGATGTCTTCCTTCACACCCCTTCGAATTATCGCCGCTCTCTTCGTCAGCGCCACGGCTTCGCTCCGTGCCGAATCCTATTTCACCTATTTCGGCACCACGGGGGCGGCCACCAAGGGCATCTACCGGTCGACTTTCGACACCGAGAAGGGACAACTCGCGGCGCCGGAACTCGCGGCAGAGATCGGCGCACCGGGCTTCCTGGCCGTGCATCCGGATGGCAAAAAGCTCTATGCCGTCGCCAACACCGCGAGCGGCCCGGGCGTGGCTGGCTATCGTGTGGGCGCCGACGGTTCACTCACCTTGATTAACACCTCGACGACCGGCGATGGCGGCGGGTCGCATGTGATCGTGCACCCGTCCGGGAAGTTCCTGGTCACCGCGCAATACGGCGGCGGATCGGTGGCGGTGTTTCCGCTCGACGGCGAGGGGCGCCTCGGCGCCGCCAAGGTGACCGAGCATGACAATCCCTCCCGGGTGGTCCCGAGCCGGCAGGATGTCCCTCATCCGCATTCCTGCTTTTTTTCGCCGGACGGTCGCTTCGCCCTCGTGCCGGATCTGGGCAAGGACGGCATGGTGATTTATCGCGTCAACGAACAGGCAACCGCCCTCGAACCGCATGGATTTGCCCCCTCGGAACCGGGTGGCGGCGCGCGGCACCTGAAATTCTCTCCGGACGGAAAATTCGTCCACCTGCTGAATGAGATCACGCTGTCGGTCACCACGTATGCGTGGGATGCGGCCACGGGAGTCGCCCGCCAGCTCGCCACCGTGCCGGCGTTGAGCGCGGAGGCGAAGGCGAAAGAGGCCTCCAGTTCCGCGGCCGAGATCGTGGTGCACCCGAATGGTCGCGCTGTGTATTCGTCGAATCGCGGGCACGACACGGTGACGGTGTATCGCCGCGATCCCGGGACGTCCGCCCTGTCGGTCGTCCAGGTCCAGCCGGTGCGCGGCGCGTTTCCGCGGAATATCAACCTCACGCCCGAGGGCGGCTGGCTGCTCGCAGCGGGACAGGACTCGAACACGGTCGCGGTGCACAAGGTCGATCCGCAGACGGGGTTACTCACGTTTCAGACCAAGAGCATCGTGAACGTGCCGGGTCCGATCTGCATCGTGTTTGTGAAGCGCGGCTGAGGGCGAGTCGCCACTCGCTCACGCTCGCAGCCACGGGGAGTCCACTCGCTGGCACTCGTGGCTGCGCGGGACGTTAGGCGCGGGCGAGCTGGACGGCGGCGTTCAGGATGCGATCCTCGATGCCGGTCGCCCATGGACTCGGATGGCCCCATAACTGCATCGAGGTGTCGCCTTCGTAGCCGCCTTCCTTGAGCACGCGCTCGTTGGGGATGTAGGCGAGGACGTCGTTCGTGTAACCGAGGACAATCGTATTCGGGCCGAGGTCGGCCTTCATTCGCAGCGCATAGGAGACCATCGGTTCGCCGCCGAGCGCGAGCAACGTGAGGCCGCCGAGATGCCATGCCTGGATCGGAAACTCGTGGCTCGTCGGGATCTTCTCCCCACGGTCGAGCAGGCCGAGCAGGTGTCGGCAGCGAATTTTCTCGTAGACGTCCTGGCCGGCGAGTCCGGCCTCGAGTTTGGCGCGCGTCGGAACGGAGGCGAACGGCAGCGTGGTGTGACTGTATTTGCAGTGCAGGCGCCCGGTCACGGGGAGCATCGTGCCCGCCAGGGCGCGATCGACGGCGTCCGCCAGTTGTCGGCCGTAGTCCTCGGCAAGCTCGACCTTGCGGCGGGGGAGGGGATTCACGTCGCCGGCACAACCGAGGGCGAAGAGCGCGGTGACCCCCGGATGGCGGCGCTCGATCTCATGTTGGGCATAGCCCGCGTAGTCGCCGGTGAATTGATTGATGTTCAGCGTCGTCGTGTGGCACGCGTAGTTGAAGAGCACGGCCTTGAGGCGACGGTTGGCGTCGTGCACCACGAGTACCGGGACGTCGTGATCGACCGGGCCGGCCATCTTTCCTTCGGCGCGGAGCCGCGGGACCTCGGTCTCGACATTGTTGCGACGGTTGCCGGCAAAGCCCGCCGTGGACTTGCCCCAGCTCAGCGTCGCCGGAGCGAGGTCGCGCAACGCCGCTTCCGCCGCGACGAGCAGCTGGGCTTCGTAGTGCCGGTTGTAGGCCAGGATGCGCTCGAGTTGGGGCGGCGTGAAATCCCAGAGCGGCAGCGTCAACCCATCGGTCACCGGTCCGGTGTGCGTGTGGGAGAAATTCACGAGGACCGATTCACGCGCGAGCCCGTGTCGGCGCTGCAATTCCGTCGCAAGTCGCTCTGTGAGCGCGCGCGGTCCGCCGCAATTGTCGGAGGTCACGATCACTCCCTGGCGGCCCTGCGGATCCTCGAAGGCGAGCACCTTCGCCCAGAGATCGTGCAAGGCGCCCTGACCCTCGGCGGTGCGGGCACCGTAGCCGGCCATCCACACCGGACCTTTCGGGGTGATCCGGGCCTTGCCGAGGCCAACCCGCCATGTGCCGGTGCTGGACTGTCCGAACAGTGGCAGACGGGCTCCCGCGAGCAACGCCCCGCCGACCAGCGGCGTGCGAAGAAAACGGCGGCGGGTGAGGGAGGCGGCGGGGGCAATGGGCTTCGGAGCGGTGGGCATGGGAGGGTGGGACTGCCGTTGAAGTCCGGCTCAAGTTGCCGCGGGGTCAAGTTTCGGTGCGAGGCGTCTTCGGTGGCACGGGTCTCCCGACCCGGGCGGACCGTGATGATTTTCCTAACGCGCTTCACGGGTCGGGAGACCCGTGCCACGACCGCGCCGCCCCTCGCTCACGCTCGCAGCTACGAAGGGAGGCAAACCTGCGCTACTTCGCACCGGGATCCCGCCACTCCAGCCGCGGGCGTTGCGGTTCGAATTCGAGCTTCTGCTTCACGACTTTTCCGTCGGTCGTGAGGCCAATCTTGATCTCAGTCGGACCCGCGGCCCCCAGCTGGGATTCGAAACGCCGGGACAGCTTGAGCCGATCCCATTCGCGATGGCGCAGCCCGAACGTGGTGCTGTTCTTCAGCAGCCAATCCGCGTGGCGCTGCCACTGATCGATCGGTGACAACACCGACAGCATGACCAGCGGGCGGCCCTTCTTGCCGGTGCCGGGAAACAGGGCGACGTCGAGCGCGCCCTCGGCCATCAGGCGCTCGGCCAGCCAGGCAAGGTGTTCGCCGGTGTCGTCGTCGATGTTGCAACAAAGTTCGACGATGCGATCGGACTCGTAGGGCAGGGCGACCGCGGGTGTCGTGGCCGCGTCGATCAGGTGAACGCGAAAAACATTCGGGAACGCCCCGAGGTCCATTGTGCCCGCGCCCATGCCTTGGTGCCGGATCGTGCCGCTGGGCAACTCGCGGACAAATTCCGGGGCGAGGGCCTTCAAGATCGCGATCCCGGTGGGCGTCGAAAGTTCGACATTCTCCCGGTCGATCGCTCCGGGCGTGCCGGCGACGGCCAACCCGACGAGCAACTGGGCACTGGCGGGCGGCGGAATCGGCTGGGTGCCGTGGGCCATCCGGGCGAAGCCCCGGCCGGGACGAATCGGCGAGGCGTAACAGCGGACCGGTTGAACCTTCGCGACGCAGTACGCGGCCATCGCGACGTCGACGATCGAGTCGATGCTACCGATCTCGTGAAACGCTACGTGCTCGAGCGCCGTCCCGTGAGCCGCGGCCTCCGCTTCCGCCAGCAGCCGGAAGATCCGCCGGGCCAGCGTGGCGGCCACCGCGGGCAGTTGGGAATCGGCCAGCCGGCGATCGATGTCGACGTAATGAGTGTGCTGATGCTGCGCCGGCGCATCGACGACGAGGTGGGTCTCGGTGGATTCGTGAACGTGCCCGGCCGGATCGGCCCCGGTACCTTCATGCGCATGACCCCAGGGCTGGGTCTCCGCGCCCGCGGGGGCGACGACGCGAAGATGCGTCGCGCGCATCGCGGCCTTCAAAACCGGCCGGGCCTCGATCGTGACCCCTTCGAACCCGAGCTGGCTCGGGATCCGCGCGAGCTCGTCGAGCGAAACGAGTCCGGCGTCGACAAAGGCCGCCGAGAACATGTCGCCCGCGATGCCGGCCACCGACTCAAGATACAGTATCCTGCTCACGGGGACGAACACACGCCTGACGCACGGCGCACGCCGCGGACCACCTGGCAGGCCGCATAGGCGGCGGAAAAACCGTTGTCGATATTCACGACGGTCACGCCCGGAGCACAGGAATTCAGCATGGACAGCAGCGCGCTGACGCCGCCGAGATTAACGCCGTAACCCACGCTCGTGGGCACGGCGAAGACGGGCCGGCCGAGCAGACCGGCGACCACGCTCGGGAGGGCGCCCTCCATGCCGGCGATGACCACCAGCGCGGTCGCCGCCTGCAGGGCCTCGGTGCGGGCCAGCAGCCGGTGAATGCCGGCGACCCCGACATCGAAGTAGCCAACGCAGGGAATCTCGGAGACGAAACAGACCTCCGCCGCTTCCTCCGCGACCGGCAGATCGCTCGTGCCCGCGGCGACAATAGCGACGTGGGGCAGACCGAGACTGAAGGCGGCGGGCGCGGGTGGATGAACGATGAAAGTGCGCCCAGGCAGGTTGCCTCGCCCGGAAGGAAACTGCGCCTGCAGCCTTTCCTGCTTCTCGGCCGACAGGCGGGTGATGAGAACGGGGGCTCCGTTGACCGAAGCCTCCGCGGCAATCGCGAGGATCTGATCGGACGTCTTGCCCTCGCCGTAGATCACTTCGCCGAGACCCTGACGGAATCGGCGGTGGTGATCCACATGGGCAAACGGCAGGGTGCCGGGCCGAAACGGTCCGCTCCGCAGCCGGTTCAGCGCCGCTTCGGTGTCGAGTCCGCCGGCGCGGACGGCCTCAAGCAACTCACGCAGTTCGTGTTCGAGCATCGGAAAGGGCGGGTTGACGCGTTCCGCCTCCGAGGCGGTAACCGGCGAGGTCCAAAGTGAGCCAGGAGAATCCGCGATCCTTCGCCGCCTGGAGCAGTTCCTCCCGGATGTTCAGGATCCGGGCCATCTCGTCCGGGACGACCTCGAGTCGGAGCCAGCGTCCGCCGGGGTGTTCGTGGAGCCGCATCCGAAAAACGCGTACACCGCTTTGCCGGACCATCGCCTCGAGTTCCTCGATATCCTTCAGCTTCTCCGGCGTCACCGCGACACCGGTCATCAACCGCGAACTCAGGCAGGGGCTCGCCGGTTTGTCGGCGAGCGGCAGGTCGAAGAAATGCAGGAGGGCGCGAATGTCGTCCTTGGAAAGATCCACGTCGCTCAGCGGGGCGGCGATGTTCTGTTCCACGGCGGCCTTGTGGCCCGGGCGAAAATCCGATCGATCCGACGCATTGTAGCCGTAGGCGATCGTCGCGTAGCCCAGCTGCGACCCAAGGCGATGGCTGAGCCGGAACAGCTCGGTTTTGCAGTGATAGCAGCGCGTGAGATCGGTGCGCGCGTAGGCCGGATCCGAAATCTCCTCGCTCGGTTCGCAACGATGTTCGACGCCGAGACCGGCGGCGAACTCCACGGCGTCGTGGCGTTCGACCTCGGGCAGGCTGGCGCTGACGGCGGTGACCGCGAGAAGCCGTCCGCCCCGGGCGCGGCGCTCCTGTTCCGCCGCCCAGAGGAGAAACGCGCTGTCCGTCCCCCCGGAGAAAGCCACGATCAGCCCGCCTTGCAGGAGGGGCTGCAAACGGGCCTGGAGCGCCAGGAACCTGGCGTGGAGCAATTCCGGCAGAGTGTCGGGGGATCGCATGAGGGAGCGGGCGGTTTTAGGGATCGGATTCCCAAAATGAAAGCACTGACTCCAGCGATTCGCCAGCGGCCCCGCGGAGGAAGGCGCGGTGGATCGCTGCCGCTGGGGCACGGAAATTCCAGTTTCCTTTCGGGAGCTCATCGGGTTGCCTACCCGCACCATGCTACCCCGCCTTTCCTTCCTGCTCCTGTTTCTACCCACCGTGCTTCCGGCGGCCGATTCGGTCTTCGCCGAGAACTCGGCCTGGGAACTGGTGAGCACGGGCCACGAGTTCGCGGAGGGCATGGCTTGGGACAAGGACGGGCACTTCTATTTCACCGACGTGCGGAGCGGCCAACTCTTCAAGGTCGATCGCGACACGGGGATGACGACGCTCATCGACGGTGCGACCGGACGGGCCAATGGGATCGCGTTCGGTCCTGATGGACGGCTCTACGGCTGCTCGAGCGGTGACAAGGCGATCTATGCGTGGGATCCGAAAACGTGGACGAAGGTCGCGGTGACCGAAGGCACCCAGTCCAACGACATCGTCATCCTGAAGGACGGCACAATTTTCTACACCGAGCCCGGCACCCGCCTGGTCTGGCGGCTGGCCGCGGGAACGTTTCAACGCGAACTGGCGGCGAAACTCGACTGGGGCCCGAACGGCATCGCGGTCTCAACGGACCAGAAGACCCTCCTCGTGGCGGAATTTGGATCGGACACGATCCACGGTTTCTCGCTCGGCACCGATTCCAAGATCAACGGCCCTGATCATGCGGCCTTCAAACTCGCGGTTCCTTCGGATGGGCAGGGCCGGCTGGACGGCATGTTGATGCTGGCCGATGGGCGTCTCCTGAGCGGCACTTTCCTCGGTGCTCAGATCGTTCCCCCGGTGAACGCTGCGGCGGGATCCGGCGTGCGGGTGATCATCCCGCCCCCCTTCGGTCGCCCCCGCTGCAACTACGTTCGGGTCAGCCCGGACGGAGAATGGATGTACACGGCCTATGCCGTCGACGTGCTGCGCCGTCGGCTGCGTCCGGGCTTTGACCGGCCCTGAGTCGCACTGTCTTTCCGTGGCTGCGAGTGTGAGCGAGTGGTGGCGCGACCTCTTGAAAATTGTTGCGGCTTTCACCATTCGCTCACGCTCGCGGCCACTCGAAGTCAGAACATCGGATCCGAATAGCCGATCTCACTCATTGACGAC
>CAINHV010000325.1 GCA_903848965.1 uncultured Opitutia bacterium
CACAAGCCCAGCACGAGCACGCCGATGAAAAAGAGGATCGGGCCCAGAATCGAGATGTCGGCCGCAAGAAATTCCCGGTAGATGAACGTCCAGGGAATCAGGATCACCACCTCGAGATCGAACAGCATGAACAGCAGCGCCGTCAGGTAGAACTTTACCGAGAACCGGGTGTGGATGACGCCCTCGGCCGGAACGCCGCACTCATACGCGGAATCCTTGATCTTCGAACCCCGGGCCCGCTGACCGAAAAGGTGGCTCGCCCCGATCACCCCGCCCGTGATGGCGGCAGCGAGCACGGCTTGAATCAGGAACGGAATGTAATCGGCGGAACTCATGCGCAGCGCGGTTTAAACAATTGGGGGCAGCAACCGGGCGGTCGCAAGAGGTAATTTCTGCGCGGCGCCGCCCGCGGGCCGAACCGCCGTCACGGGACCGGGATGATCTTGACGTGCCGGGTTCGAGTCGAGCCCACCCCGAGTGTTTCTGCGAATTCCAGCGTGCGGATCTCCTCGTCGACCGGATCGAACCCTGAGCGTCGACGGAGCCCGTTGATCCGGTCCCGCGCCATCGAGTCCATCATGACCGGATCCGTGCTGAGCCACAGCAGCGGCTCGGAGGCCGAGTAGAGCGAGTTGAAGAACGGGCCGCCGATGAACTGGTAGTGCTGCAGGCTGGTCAGGGTGAACATCCATGTCTCCCGCAACTCCGGGATGGCGCTCATCTCCGCCACCGCAGCCGGCGCATTGCCCGGGGAACGGAAGAAGCGGGCGGTGTTGGAGGCGTTCCACAGCGTCGCGTTCACCAGCGCGCCATTGATGCCGAGCGTCGGATGGTCGGTGTAGACCGGCAGGTTGATCCAGAAATCGGCGTCGAGGAACAGCGGTGTCGCGAGGAAGCTCTTGCGGTCCTCGTCCCTGGTCGAGGTGTTCGGCACCCCTTTGGTCTGCTGCTCGGCGAAAATCGGATCGAAGCGCTGCGGGAGCGGCGAATCGTAGAACCAAATTGGATCGTAGTACCGGCCGGACTCGAGCACGTACACGGGGTTGCCCGCAAACGGCGTCTGGCCCGACACCAGCGAAGGCAGATACCCCGTCATCCGCAGCCGCAGGGCGTTCAAGCCGACGAGAAAGATGCCCTCGTTGGTAAAGCCGCGCCGCTTGAGGGAGGCGATGACGGCCTTCACCAGCGGGACGGGCGTCGCCATCCCGGGACCCGAATCCGCGTAAATCTTCAGGCCCACCCGCTTCTTTTCCCCGGGGACCAACTGCTTGCCCGTCGCACGCTCGAACTCGACGATCATCGTCTCGACCTTGTCCGCATACGTTGCCTCGTCGAACGCCGGCAAGGTGGCCTGCCAGAGCGGAGCCAGGGGCTCGCCAGCCTTCGGGGAAACGGGGTCGGCTGCCTGGGCCAAAGCACCGCAAAAGGTCGAGGCCAGGAGGATTACGGTAAGCAGGCGCATGCGGGTTGGTCGCGTTTTAAAATCCGAAGTTTTCTCGGAAGCCGTGAAACTTGACAGCCCCCGGTGCCGGTTGAAAGTGCATTCTTCGCCGCGCTCTCCGTCCCGTCCGGGAATCGGCCGCGGCAGCCGCCGTTCCCGTTCATGCCCGTCATCAAACCCACCTGCGTGCGCGATTTGAAACTGCGCGTAAACGTCGCGGACGTCGTCGGCCGGATGGTCACGCTGCGCAAGGCGGGCAGCGGACGACTCAAGGGCCTGTGCCCGTTTCACAACGAGAAGACCCCGTCGTTTCACGTCGATTCCGACAAGGGCTTCTACAAGTGCTTCGGCTGCGGCAAGGCCGGCGACGTGATCACCTTCGTCCGCGAGACCGAGCAACTGAACTTCTCTGAGGCGATCGAGGCGCTGGGAAAGCGCTTCGGGATCGTCATCGAATACGAGGAGGGTTCGGGCGGACCGAGCCGCGAGGAGCGGTCCCTGCGCCAGGAAATCTTCGATCTCCACGAGCAGGCCGCGGAGCATTTCCACCAGGCCTTCAAGGCCGCCGATGCCACCGGCACGTTCATGCTCGAACTCTGGACCGGGAAGCGCCACTTCGGGCTCGAACTCGCCGACGAATTCAAGATCGGCGCCGTCGATGCTCAGGGTAGCGGACTGGGCGGGATGTTGCTGCGCCGGAAGTATTCGGAGGAAGCGCTGCGCCGCTGCGGCCTGTTCTTTATCCACGAGGACGCCGCCCTGACCCCCGCCGCGCTCCGCCACCGGTTTCGCGGCCGCCTGATGATCCCGATCCGCGATCACCAGGGCCGCGTCGTGGCGTTCACCGCCC
Source organism: uncultured Opitutia bacterium (assembly GCA_903848965.1). GTDB lineage: Bacteria > Verrucomicrobiota > Verrucomicrobiia > Opitutales > Opitutaceae > ER46. The sequence goes on from CAINHV010000325.1 coordinate 2,292, forward strand.
GGCAAACGGAACTCACCCCGGCCGACGATCCGGCCCGTGAGGCGAAGTACGTCAACTCGCCCGAGACCCCGATCTTCACCAAGGGCAACCTGCTCTTCAACCTCGACCGCGCCCGCACCCACGTCGGCGAGGGAAAGCCGTTCGTCCTCGTCGAAGGCCAGCTCGATGCGTTGCGCTGCTGGAGCGTCGGCCTGCAGACGGCCATCGCGCCCCAGGGCACCTCGATTACGGAAAGCCAGCTCGTCCTGCTCCGGCGTTACCATGCGCAGGTCGAATGCTTCTTCGACAGCGACAGCGCCGGCCAGAAGGCAGCCCTGCGCTTCCTTCCCATGGCCATCAAGGCGGGCCTCGAAGTGCGGTTCCTCAGCGCGCCAGGTACGGAGAAGGTCGATCCCGATTTGCTGTTCCTCGAAAGGGGCCTCGCCGCCTACAGCGAGATCAAGCAGCACGCCGAATCAGCCATGACCTTCGCCTGCCGGGCCGCCCTGCCCGAGCCCGCCGCCGCCTCGCCGGAACTCAAATCCCGCGCGGCCCATACAGTGTTCGAGATCATCGCCGCCGCCGAAGGCGAAGTGGTTCGCTCCGAGTTCATCGCCGAGGCCGCCGCGAAACTGCGGCTGCCCCTGTCGGCCGTGCAAAGGGATTTCCAGACCTTCCTGCTCCG
>CAINHV010000326.1 GCA_903848965.1 uncultured Opitutia bacterium
AACCACGACACCGCCCATGCGTTCATGAACACCGGCTCGATCATCAAGGGTCGGCCCAGCATGGGTTCATGGCTGTCGTATGGCTTGGGGGCCGAAGCCCAGAACCTCCCCGGTTTCATCGTACTCAACTCGCAGGGCAAGTATGGCCTGCAGCCGATCTCGTCCCGCCAGTGGTCCAGCGGCCTGCTGCCCAGCCGGTTCCAGGGCATTCCATTGCAGTCGCGCGGCGATGCCGTCCACTACATCGGCAATCCCGCCGGGGTGTGCCAGAGCACGCAGCGCCTGGTCGTGGAGGAGATCGCGCGCATGAACGGCCAGCTCGCCGAGGAACACTACGACCCGGAGATTGCGACCCGCATCGCGCAGTACGAGATGGCGTTCAAGATGCAGGCGAGCGTCCCGGAGCTGACCGACTTTCGCAGCGAGTCCCAGGCGACCCTGGATCTTTACGGCGTGAAGGAGCCGGGTGACGGGAGCTTCGCGTCGAACTGTCTGCTCGCCCGCCGGCTGGCGGAACGCGGGGTGCGGATGATCCAGCTCTACCATCGCGCGTGGGATCATCACGGCGAACTCGAGCCCGGCATGAAGGACGCGGCGCGCGACGTGGATCAGTCAACCGCCGCGCTGATCAAGGATCTCAAGCAGCGCGGGATGCTCGACGACACGCTGATTCTCTGGGGCGGCGAATTCGGCCGCACGCCGATGGGTCAGGGGTCGGGGCGCGATCACCACATTCTCGGCTTCAGCGTCTTTCTCGCCGGCGGTGGCGTCAAAGGCGGGCTCACCTACGGATCGACGGATGAACTGGGCTATCGCGCGGTCGACAAAGTCGTATCCGTTCACGATCTCCACGCGACGATACTCGCGTTGATGGGGGTCGACCACCGGCGGCTCAACACGCGGTTCCAGGGCCTCGATGTCCGCCTCACCGGCGTTTCCGGCGAAGTCGTGAGCGACATCATCGCGTAGCCGGCTCGCAGGCGCTGCCTCACGCGAAGCCGCGAAAGCGCGAAGCCTGTCACGTGTTACATGGATTTCGAAGTTGGCGTCGTAGCCCGCTGCGTGAGCAGCGGGACGACGTTAGGCGAAGCAATAAATAAGTCCCTGCCCTCACGGGCAGGGCGACGCCGAGCCAGTTAACTTCGAAATCCAGATATTACGTTACCCCCGCCCTACACTCGCTGGCGCTCGTGGCTACGGGGGTACGCAGGGGGTCAGCCTGTTACAGGTTACAGTTTGGCCGGGAATCCAAGTGGGAGTTGTAACTTGTAACAGGCTGACCCCCTACCAGGCCCTCTGTGTCTTCGTGCCTTCGTGGTTAAACCGCCCGGGTCCGTCTAGCGCCCGAGCGACTCTGCCACTTCCCGCGCGATGATCGTCGCGCCTTCGGCGTTCGGATGGATGTGATCCGCGAAGAACTCGCCGTAATCCTGCAGCGGCGTCCGCAGATCGATCGTCTTGATTCCATGCCTGGCAGCGAGATTGCGCAGCGACGCGTCGATCTCGGCGACCACGGGGCTGCCGTAAAACCCATGGCCGGCGAACAGCGGGCCGAGCGGCGTGCCGATCCGCCACTCCGGTGCGCGACCCTCGACGGCGAACGCGGCGATTAACTGTGCGTAGTCGCGTTCGAAGACCGCGGCGTCGAAGGCCATGACGTCGTTGATGCCGAGATTGCTGACGACGACCTGCGGCTCGAAGGCCACCGCCCGCGCAAATTCGCGCTGCTTCATCCAGGCCCGCGGCGTGGGTCCACGCATCGAGGACAGGATCACGCAACGTCCGCTGTTGCCGAAGTTGCCGACGAGCCAGTCGCCGCCGATCAATCCCTGGAGCTGCGCGGGATAGTTGTCCCGATCACGATTCTCAATCGTCAGTCCATACGTGATCGAATCGCCAATGCACGCGACGCGCCGCGGCTCTCCGCCCCGGCGACACGGCACGACGGGCAGACCCGACGCTCCGCGCAGCGGCTCGAGGCCGGGAAACGGGCTCCACGCATAGCGCCACGCGCCGACGTCCACCGCGCCTGGGAGCCGCACCGCGCCATTCTCCAGTCGCGCTGCAGCAGGCCGCCAATTTCCGTCCGCCGCGCGAACTTCAAACCCCGCGGGCTCCGTGGGACCGCTCACAGCGGAACTGAATTCCAAAATCAAATCGCGCCCATCCTTGCGCTCGCCGCGCCATTCCGGCGCCGCCGGAGACAGTTCGCGGCTCAGTAGTTGCATCGCCGCCACGGCTGCCCGGCGCCCGACGTCCTGCTTCGCCTTCGGATGCACGTCCTTCCGGTCGCCGGTGTCCCAAGTCGTCACCAACGCGCTCTGCCGAATCGACTTCACCGCCGCCGCCTGCATCGCCCGAAATTCCGGCCACAGCCGCCGTTCGATTCCAGGAAGCTGCATGCACACGAAGGCCGCGTCCGGCCCGAAACGCTCGCGGAGCGACGTGACGAGCAGCGGCAGCAGCCGCCGGTAAGCGGGGACCGACCACGGCTGCTCGGCCTCGCTCTCGCCCTGATACCAAAGCACGCCCCGAACGCGGAATCCCGTCATGCGGGCGAGGCCTGCCGCCGCGAGCGCCCCGGGCTTGAAGTGATGAAAGGCCGTCCCGGGATTCGGCACGTTCGCGAGATTCTGCCACGCGCGGGTGTCGCACCAGGTGTTCTCACTCCCCTCGCCCTCGAGCCAGTGCGCGAGTTCGCTGGCACCCAGGGGATCCTGTTTCAGCCGCTCCTCCGGAATCCACGCGAGAATCGGGCTGCCGCCCACGGCGCAGTCGATGATGCCGAGTGGCACGCCGGGTTCGCGTTCCTGCAGCGCCGACGCGAAGTGCCACGCGATCGCGGAGAATTCCGGGAGATGCTCCGCGTCCGCCTTGGACCAGACGGGAGTAAACCACGTGGCCGCGGCCGGAAGGTTGTCCTTGTCCCAGGCTTCCGCGCCTGACGGCCACGGGCATTTCCAATTCATCAACCGAACCGGCCGCTTCGCGCTCTGCTCCGCCCCCGCCATCACGGCGCCAGCCTCGGTGCTCTGGCGAACCATGAACAGCATGTTGCTCTGGCCCGCGCACAGCCAGATGTCGCCGACGAGCACGTCGCGCAACACGGCCTCGCCGCTCGCGGCCTTGGCCCGCATCTCCCGACCCTGCGCTTCGGCGGAGAAGGACGGCAGCACCGCACTCCACGCCCCGTCGCCACCGGCCCGCACCGTCAGCGCCTGCCCGCCGAAGCTGACGGCAACTTCCTCACCCGGCGCCGCCGTGCCGTGAACGGTCAGCGGCTGATCGCGTTGCACGACCATGCCTCCCTGCCACGCAGGATCGAACGCCGGGGCGGCGGCGAGCCGGACCGAAATCAGCAGCAGGAGCGCAACGCCCCAACGATGTCCTAAAATGTAGGGCCGGCGCTCGCCGCCGGGCCTGATCGCGATGGGTGGATTCATTTCCATGCCTGTAAATGAAACTCCCCGGATTGTCATTCTGAGCGCAACTAAGATTCCACTGGCTCGGGCATGAGTGCGACGTCGGAAGCAATCCAGGCGTACCCCGAGCCGACACACCCCGCCCTGACGGGCGCCCGCCTCCAGAGGAGATTTTGTTAAGGCTTCGCCATTCGGCGGGTTCTCAGAGGTTCCCTCTGGATCCGGAACGATGCAGACAGACAACCACAGATGGACA
>CAINHV010000327.1 GCA_903848965.1 uncultured Opitutia bacterium
GAATTTGGGGCCTGCCGACGAGCGGCAGCCCTACACCAACCGGTTTCGGCCCGCTCGCCGTTGAACGCCTTCGACTGCGCACCTGCCAATCACGTCGCCCCCGCCGATGCTCACCCTTGATCCCTAGCGCCATCGCGTTTCTCCTGCGGTCGCTCAGGTCACTGCTCGGAAATTCCGGGCGCCGCACCCTCCGCCATGATCACCGTCAGCGTCTACGACACCAAGCCCTACGACCGAAAGTACCTTGAGGCCGGGCCGCATGGCGGCCGGATTGCGTGGCGGTTTCATGATTTTCGGCTCGGCGCCGACACCGCACCCCTCGCCGCCCCGGCGCCGGCCGTCTGCATTTTTGTCAACGACCGGGCGGATCGCGCCGTGCTGGAGGCATTGCATCGGGCCGGCGTCCGCCTGCTCGCCCTGCGCTGCGCGGGCTTCAACAATGTCGATCTGGCTGCGGCGCGGGAACTGGGCCTCGCCGTGGTCCGCGTGCCCGCCTACTCCCCGCATGCGGTCGCCGAGCACACGGTCGCACTCCTGCTCACGCTGAACCGAAAGATCCACCGCGCCTACCAGCGGGTCCGGGAGCACAATTTCGCCCTGAACGGACTGGTGGGCTTCGACATCTGCGGACGCACCGTCGGCATCGTCGGCACCGGGCGCATCGGTCGGATCACGGCGCAGATTTTCCGCGGGTTCGAGGCGCGCGTGATCGCGTATGATCCGCTGCCCAACTCCGAGTGGGCCGCGGCCCACGGGATCACCTATGCCGACTTCGACACGCTGCTGGCCCAGAGTGACATCCTCACGCTGCACCTGCCGCTGACGCCGGAGACGAATCACCTGCTCAACGAGCGGACGATTCGCCGGATGAAACCCGGCGCGTTCCTGATCAACACGAGTCGCGGAAAGTTGATCGATACCAGCGCGCTCATCGCCGCCTTGAAGGCCGGGCACCTCGGGGGCGTGGCCCTCGACGTTTATGAGGAGGAAGAAGGCGTCTTCTTCGAGGATCTCTCGGCCGAGGTCCTGCCCGATGACGAACTCTCCCACCTGTTGACCTTCCCGAACGTCCTGATCACGTCGCACCAAGCCTTCCTCACGCACGAGGCGTTGAGCGAGATCGCGCGCGTCACCACGGAAAACATCCTGCGTTTTGACACCGGCGGGGGATTCCTCCCCGGCACGGTGTTGTAGAGTTCAAGGGCCGCATCCCCAAAAAATCTGTCCGCCCGTGGCGTCGAGCGTGAGCAAGCAGGAAAGATCGAATCGAATTCAAGAGCCTCGCGCAGCCACTCGCCCACGCTCGCAGCCACGAAATGACCGTCGGTCCGATGATCGCTTTCGAACCGCCCGCCCTTGAACTGAGGTCGCGGTCCCGGCTGGCCCTTTCTCGCACAGACGAACAGGATCGCGATCCAGCCATGAAATCCCCCTCCCGGCTCAAGACCCCACCGGCTCACGAGATTCTCGTGCCGATCGATTTCTCCTCCGCTTCGCGCGCCACGCTGCTTCGCGCCGTGGGCCTCGCCAAGGCGCTCCGGGGCCAGTTGACACTCCTGCACGTCTCGGAACCGCCGACTTACGGCGGTTCGATGAACGAACTCCCGGGCAGCCTCCCCCCGCAAATCCCCATCGCTCCGGAAAAACTCGCGCGCCGGCTGCAGGCGCTGGCGCGGAGGTCCGTACCCGCCGCGCTCGCCGGCGAGATTCTCGTCGGAGAAGGCGTGGCCGGTGAGACCATCGTCGCCGTCGCCCGCCAGCGCCGCTGCCGGCTCATCATCTCCGCCACGCACGGCTATTCCGGAATGAAGCGGATGCTTCTCGGCAGCACCGCGGAGTACATTGTCCGTCACAGCCCGTGCCCGGTCCTGACGATCCGCCGCCCCAACCTCGGCAAATCCGGCGGCACCGGCCGGATCCGCTCGATCCTCTCGCCCGTGGATCTCTCCGCCCCTTCCAAGGAGGCTTCGAGCTATGCGACCGATCTCGCGGTCCGGCTCAAGGCGCGGCTGACCCTCCTCAACGTCGTGCCGCCCATCGATTCTCCCGGTTCCACTGAGCGGGCCGCCGCCGGCGCGGCCAGGCAATTGGAAAAACTGGCCGCCAAGGTCCGTCCCAAAGTGCCGCCTGTGAAGTTTCGGATCGCCATTGGCGGGAACCCGGCGGCGGCGATTGTCGCCGACGCCACGGCCTCCGCGGCCGACCTAATCGTGATCGCGACCCACGGCCGCGGCGGCCTCGGCCGTATCCTGCTCGGCAGCACCGCCGAGGGCGTAATCCGCGAGGCCACCTGCCCCGTCCTGATCGTCCGGCGCCCGAAGCCCGCCCCACTCGGTTGGTACAATCCCCTGCTGTTCTTCCCGGTTGCGCCCGTGATGCCGTAAACCTCCCGGCTCGGTTCAAACCGATCCCTCCGCCCTGGCCGGGGCCGCCGATTTTATCCCGGCATCCCGAACTCCGAGCCCTTCCGCCAGACTAAGCTCTTGGTGAATGCAAAACCCAAAGTCGATCCGGACGCCGCCGCCCAAGCCCAACACCAGCTGGAGGCCGCCCGGGCCCCGCAGCGACTTCACACCAAGGAAGTTCCTCCGGCAAAGCCGGCCGGGTCCGGCAAGCCCCTCTGGGACAAGCCTCACTCGTCGAAAGCACGGGGCAAATCGGCCTTGCTCGAGTGGCATGGGTCTCGCGACCCATGAAGACGAAATCAGCCTCCCTTATCCGTGTATGACGCCCCCGGCGCGCTCCGGTCTTCATCTCCAAGGTCTCCCCCATGAAATTCAAACTCCTGTTGATCGCCCTGGCATTCCTGACCCCTGGTCTCCTCGTGGCCCAGCCACTCGCAATCAATGATCAGCAGAAACGGGACCTCACAGGGCTGATTGATGCCTATTCCCAGGCCCGGGAAAAACAGGACCAGGCACTGATGGAAAGCATCCTCACCACCGATATCGACCAACTGGTTTCCTCCGGAGAATGGCGAAAGGGCAAGGCGGCCTCGATGCAAGGGATGGGAAGAAGTTCCGCCGCCAACCCGGGAACCCGTACCCTCAAGGTCGAAACCATCCGCCTGCTGAGTCCGGACGTGGCCCTGGTCGACGCCCGCTACGACATTCGCAGTCCCGAGGGCGTCACCCAAAACATGTGGAGCTCGTTTGTAGTCGTCCGCCGTGGCGACGCCTGGAAGATCTCAGCGATCCGAAACATGCTTCCGAGTCGTCAATGATTTTTGAAGGGAGGGCCGAGCTCCGTCGAGACCGGTTCATGGAACGATCCAAGAGCGGCCTTGCGGAGCTCGGCCCTCCACCTCCACTCGCTGGCGCTCGTGGCTAACTCCGAGACCGGTGGTGCGGGCGCCGGGAATCGAACCCGGGTTCCATGCTTGGGAAGCACATGTGATAACCACTATACTACGCCCGCGCACAACCGAGGCGCCAAAACAACGCGCCGCCCGCCCGAGGTCAAGAATAGGTCCGCCGCCCCCGACCGGAATCCGCGCCCGCCAAGTGGCCGCCGTCAGTTGTGCTCCCAACGGTTTTCGCCGGTCGGAGACCGGCGCTACTCGGGCCAACGACTCTCAGCTCTCAACCCTCAACTCTCAACCGGCCACTCTCAACCGGCCACCCACCACCGGCCATCCCCCTCAACTGATCAGCAACAACCTCGGTTCCTGTCCGGGCCGCGTCTCGGGGGCGCGATGAATGCAGGGCGGGACCGCGCTCCCCGGATGCTCCACCGCGATGCGCCACAGATTCCCCACTCCGAAGGAAAACGGCTGCGCGCCGGCGACGGGCGTGTAATGCAGATCGTAACAACACTCGCTCAGGTATTCGCGGAACGCCTCGTTATCCTCCCCGCCAAAACTCCGCAGCAGCGCCGCGCGGGTCTCCGGGATGTCCACCCGACGCCGCGCCTCCTCGTTGCGCAGGCCCTCGCTGGGGGCGCCGTGATACGTGCAGAGCCAGGTGTCGGCCTGGACCGGGGCACTGTCGGCATGGAACGAATAAACATCGGTGGAAACGCCGTTGGCGTCATCGTCCCGGGGATACGCCTCGATGCAGTCGAGCACCGGGGCGAGGCCCTGATTCCGCAGGAGTCGCAGATCCTCGATCAGGACCCCAATAGCAGCGGACCCGGCGGCGCTCACGGGGAGCGCAGCCAACCGGGCTTCATCAAGTGTCGTGATTCCCTCCGTGGCGCCAATCCGGGCCACCACCTCGCCGAAGTCCCCGGGCAACGTCCGCTCCCAGCAGAGGGCGTTCACGCCGCCGACGAACGGTGTCGCCACCAACTCGTCAAAGCTCCCCACGCGTCGGATGCGGGTGTAGCCCGGAGGCAGGGCGAAGGAAGGCATGGGGCGGCGGTGGAGTTGAGAGTTGAGAGTTGAGAGACGCTGGCCCGGGTAGCGCCGGTCTTCGATCGGCGAAGGGCAAGCGCAACCTACCTATTCAATCCTTCCGCCTGAAGGCGGAACTACCAACTCGGAGGCCGCGAACGTGGGTCGGTGGCCCGCGTCAGAGGTAGGTGCGCCGGCCCTCGAGCGCGCTCTTCAGGGTCACCGAATCCGCGTAGAGCACGCCGCCCCCGCTGGGCAGGCCGAAGCCGATGCGGGTCAGCTTCACCTCGCGGTCGGGCGGCAGGTGCTCGGTGATGTAGTGGCACGTGGCCTCGCCCTCGACGTCGTTCGGCAGCGCGAGGATCAATTCCGCCACGTCACCTTCCGCAATCCGGGCGTGGAGGCTTGCCAGGTTGAGCTGATCCGGGCCGATGCCGTGGATGGGCGACAATTTCCCGTGCAGCACATGATACGTGCCGCGAAACGCGCCGCTGCGCTCGATCGCCACGAGATCCGGCACGTGCTCGACCACGCAGACGATCGCGCGATCCCGTTTCTCGGCGGCGCAAATGACGCAGTGCTCGGCCTCCGCGATGTTACCGCAGCGAGTGCAGCGCCGCACCGCGGCGGCGGCCTCGGTCATGGCAGCGACGAGGGCCGGCAGCCGCTCGGGCTTCTCCACCAGAAGGTGCAGCGCGATCCGCTCCGCCGACCGGTAACCGAGGCCGGGAAGCTGCTTCAAGTGCTTCTGCAGGTTCTCGAACGCCGAAGTGCTCATTTTTTCACGGCGAAAAAAATCAAGTTTTCGACGCCGCCGAAAACACAGGAAAAGGGTGCCGAAGGCTATTCATCGCATTTAGCTGGGAAATCCAACTCCCGGGGTTTTCGCCCCGCGAAAACACTACGGTGCGGGCAACGCCCAAACCGCCTTACATCAGCCCGGGCATGCTGAACGCGCCGGTGACCTTCTGCATTTCGGCCTCGTTGTATTCCTTGGACTGCTTGGCGGCGTTCTGAATGGCGGCGAGGACCGTGTCGGACACGAGCTTGGCGTCCTCCTTCAGGAACTCAGGATCGAGCGCGAGCGACAGGAACTTGCCGGTGCCGTTGACCTTCAACTTCACCGCGCCGCCGCCGCTGGTGACTTCGATCTCCTTCGCCTCGAGCTGGGCCTGCAGGGCTTCGATGCCCTTTTGCATTTTCTGGGCTTGTTTAACGAGTTTTCCGAGTCCGGCCATGGTGGTGAGATGGGTTGAATTTCAGTGCCGCCGGGGGCGGTGTGGGAGCCCGGGAGTTGAGCGAAGCGCGCGCGCCTAACGCGACAACAAACTGGTGTAGCCGTCGCGAAACGTCGGGTGGCGCGGCCGCCAGCCGAGCCGTTCCTTCAACCGGGCATTGCTGATGATCCGATCCGGCGTCACGGCCCGACGCTGGCCCGACGGCTGGCCCGTGAAGCTCGGCGGGGTTACCCCCAACTGCCCCGCCAGCCACGCCGCGATCTCGGACTTGGTCGCAGGTCCGTCGTCGGCAGTGTTGAAAATCTCGTTGGCGATCGCCGCCGGCGCGGCCAGGCAGGCGAGAATCGCCGCGGCGGCGTCGTCGCGATGAATGAGGTTGAGATGATGCGCCCCCAGACCCGAGACCTCGCCGGTGCGAACCTGATCCATGAGATGCTGCCGCTGCGGTCCGTAGATGCCGGCCAGACGGAGGATGAACCAGCGCTGCCAGGCCTCGCCGCCCGGACCGCCGGCGGAGCGCAGCCGGTTCTCCGCCTCGAGCAGGATCTGTCCGCGTTCGCCAGCCGCCTCCGTCAGAGCGGACTCGTCGACGGTCACGCCTCCGTCCTGCGGATACACCGACGTGCTGCTGGTATAGACGAAGGTGCCCACCGGCCCATGGCGCCGGGCCCAGGTTGCAATCGAAGCCATGCCGCCGACATAGCTGTGCCGGTAGCCGTCGAGCCCGGCCCCGCCGGAACTGACGCAGTTGACGGCGAACTCCGGAGCCGCCGGAACCCGATCGTGCCAGGCGGCCGACGTCAGATCGGCCTCGACCGTGGCGACGCCGGCCTCGCGGAGCAGAATGGCCTTCGCGGCATTCCGGGTCAGCGCCGTGACTTGAAACCCGCGGGCGAGACCCTCGCGGGCGACGGCCCCGCCGATGTAGCCACAACCAAAAATCACGAGATGAGGGGTGTCGCGAGAGGACATGAGGAAGCAGAGATTGCGACAATGAGGTGAAGGGACGACTCCGAAAGAGATCGCTATTCCAGGACGGGATCCGTGGCTGCGCAAAGCGAGTGGCACGGGTCTCCCAACCCGTGGAATGCATTCCGATCCTGGTTCACGGGTCGGGAGACCCGTGCCA
>CAINHV010000328.1 GCA_903848965.1 uncultured Opitutia bacterium
CCCATGACGCCGGTGCCGATGAATGCGATCGAGAGCGAAGCGGACATAAATTCAGGAAGGGGAAATTGCGAAAGGGAGGCGCATGCAAACGGTTCAAACTCGGCCGCGCGATGAAATTTTTCGGCGGACATTTCCGCCGATTCCGTGCAGGGCCTCCTCGCCATCCGCTCGATTCCTGTTTGGCTTTTTTCCTTCCCACCATGAACCTCCCCCGTCGCGAATTCTTGAAAACGTCCCTCGCTGCCTCCGCCCTGACCGCCCTCCCCGCGGGTCTCCAAGCCGCCGAAGGCAATGCCGGCTCCGGCCGCGACTACTATGAGCTGCGCGCCTATCGCCTGAAGCCGGGTGCGTCCACCGCGCGGCTTGATGCCTATCTCGAGTCCGCCCTCATCCCCGCGCTCGGGCAGCGCGGCATCAAGACCGTCGGCGCGTTTACCCAGATCGAGGTGGACAAGGCGACCGGGGCCTCGAAGCCGATGGTCGACTCTCCGGTCTGGGTGCTGATCCCGCACTCGTCGCTGGAGTCCTTCGTCAACGTCAGCGCCGACCTCAACGCCGATGCGGCGGTCCAGAAAGCCGGCCAGGCCTACCTCGGCGCCGGCAAGGACAGTCCCGTCTTCACCCGCATCGACAGCTGGCTGCTCCGTGCGTTCGCCGGCATGCCCCGGCTCGAGTTGCCGGCCTTCTCCCGCGATCGCGTCAAGACCCGCGTCCTCGAGATGCGCAGCTACGAGAGCTTCAGCGAGTCCAAGGCCCTGGCGAAGATGGCGATGTTCAACGACGGAGAAATCGGCGTGATGAAGGACGTGGGCATGTCCCCGATTTTCTTCGGTCAGGCGATTTCCGGCCGTGATCTGCCTCATCTCACCTACGCCACGTCGGCGCCGGATCTCGCGACCCACCTCGCCAACTGGAAGAAGTTCTCGACCCATCCCGGCTGGCTGAAGATTAAAGATCTGCCGCAGTACGCCGACACGGTCTCGAAGAACACGCCCTTCTTCCTCGTACCGGCGGCGTATTCGCAGATCTAAGCCGGGCACGGACGTCTGTTGTCCGTGGCTGCGAGCGTGAGCGAGTGGCGGCGCGCCATTCTTGAAGTCGCGTCGGCCATTCCCACTCGCTCACGCTCGCGGCCACGGCAGCGTGGAGCCCTCGTTGCTTCGCGCGAGTTCGCGTTCTTCGCGGTTCCTAAAGTGAGCGGTGGGTCCACCGTTCCCGGGTTTGCACCCGCGGCGGAAAAGTGAATAGTACGCGGTCGGGTTTCGTCTCACCCGCGATTCCTCCTGCCGTGACCCTTTTGCGCCCCACCCTCCTCGGTCTGATGACCCTGCTCTCGATCGCTCCGGCGGGACGCGCCCAGGGCGCGGCCATTCCGGCGGCGGTCGCGGTTTCGTTGGCCAGGACCGCGGCGGAGTTGGAGCAATTGCTCGGTCCGATCGCTCTCTATCCCGATGCTTTGATCGCGTTGATCCTCCCGGCTTCAACCGCACCCGCCGATGTGGTCCTGGCGGCGCGGCAGTTGCGGGCCAATCCCGGCGATCTGTCGCAGATCGAATCACGGTCGTGGGAGGAGAGCGTCAAATCGCTCGCCCGCTATCCGGAGGTCCTCAAGTGGATGGACGAGAACCTCGAATGGACGAAGCAGGTCGGCGAGGCCTTCCTCGTCCAACCCGCGGAGGTCATGAATGCCCTGCAACGCCTGCGCGCGAAGGCCCGCGCCGCCGGGACGCTGGTCGATACACCGCAGCAGCAAATCATCGCCTCTTCCGACGTGATCCGAATCGTGCCGGTGCAGCGGGACCGAATCTTCGTGCCGTCCTACGATCCGACCGTCGTCTATGTCCCCGGACCCACGTATTCCGTCTGGCCCCCCGTCACCTTCGGCACCGGCTTTGCCGTCGGTTCGTGGCTCGCGTACGACTGCGATTGGACGCAGCGCAAGGTCTGGGTCGGCGACCGGCATCGCCCGTGGCGGGGCCACGACTGGCACCGTCCGGTCGTCGGAGTCGAACCGTCACGCCCGGTCAATCACTGGCGCGCTCCCCTCACGCCGGGCCGGCCGGGTCTCCGCGGCAACCGACCTCTCGATACCACGCTCGTGACCCCGGACGCTCCCGTGTCTCCCGGTTCCCGCCGCACTTTCCGCCCGGGCAGCTCCAATGTGGCGCCGCTCCCCGACCACGTCACCAACGGCGTCGCCGGGCCGGAAAATCGCCGCGCCAATCCCGGATCGCGGCCGCCGAATTCCAACGCGCCGCGCAACGCGGGCAACCGCGGTCGCAGTCTTCCGAATACGATCCCTGATGTTCCGGCCATCCAGGCCGCGCCGCCGCTCGCCACCGGGATCCAGCCGCTCCCGATGCATCGCAGCCGAGGCTTCCCGCCGTCGGGAATCCAGGCGCCTCCCCTGCCAGGCACCGTGGCACCATCCCTGCCGATGGCTGCGCCGCCGCTCCCGCCCGTGGTGCCTTACTTTCCCGATTCGCCTCCCGCCACCTTCGGTCCGCCCCCCTCCAACGCCGCTCCGGACTACATTCCCCGGTCGAGGCGGAACGGTCGCGAGCAGTTGGATTGAACGTCGGATCGCGGACGCTGTCCCGGTCGCTGCCGCCGGTGTTGACTCCCGCGAGGTCGGCTGCGCCCCTGTGACGGAATGCCACCCGTCACCGCTCCCCTCGCCCCGCTGCCCGGTTCGCCGGATGCCGATGCGATTCTGGAGCGCTTCCTGACGGCCACGAGCGAACGCGGTTTGTCGCTCTATCCCGAACAGGAGGAGGCGATCCTCGAGCTCTTCGCCGATCGCAACGTCATCCTCAACACACCGACCGGCTCCGGCAAATCGCTGGTCGCCGCGGCGTTCCACTTCCGCGCGCTTTGCAGCGGGCAACGCTCGATCTACACCTGCCCCATCAAGGCGCTGGTGAACGAGAAGTTTCTCGCTCTCTGCCGCGACTTCGGCCCGGAGAACGTCGGCATGATGACCGGGGATGCGAGCGTGAATCCGCGCGCCCCCGTGCTCTGCTGCACGGCCGAGATTCTCGCCAACATCGCGCTGCACCGCGGCGAGCACAGCGACGTCGCCGTCGTGATCATGGACGAGTTCCATTATTACTCCGACCAGGAGCGCGGCTATGCCTGGCAGGTCCCGCTGCTCACCCTGCCGCGTGCGCGCTTTCTGCTCATGTCGGCGACGCTCGGCGCCACCGATTTCTTCGAGCGCGAGCTCACCCGGCTGACGGGAGCGCCTTCCGTCACCGTCCGCAGCGATCGACGGCCGGTGCCGCTGGAGTATGAGTATTCGAGCACGCCGCTCACCGAGCGCATCGCCGATCTCGTGGCCCAGCAACGCGCCCCGGTCTATCTCGTCTACTTCACGCAGCGGTCCGCCAGCGAGGCCGCGCAGTCGCTGATGAGCCTCAACCTGTGCACGAAGGCGGAGAAGGCTGCGCTACAGGTCGAGCTGGAGTCCGCGCGGTTCACGAGCCCCTACGGCAAGGAGGTCCGCCGCTGGCTCCGCCACGGCATTGGCGTGCACCATGCGGGCCTGCTGCCGAAATACCGGATCCTGGTGGAGCAACTCGCGCAGAAGGGACTCCTCAAGGTGATCTGCGGGACCGATACCCTCGGCGTCGGGATCAACGTGCCGATCCGCACGGTGATGTTCACGCAGCTCTGGAAATACGACGGCCGCAAGGCCGCGGTGCTCAGCGTCCGCGACTTCCGGCAAATCGCCGGCCGCGCCGGCCGCAAGGGTTTCGACGACACCGGCTACGTCATCGCCCAGGCCCCCGAGCACGTGATCGAGAACAAGCAGGCCGAGCAGAAGGCCGCCGGCGATCCGAAGAAGCAGAAGAAGCTCGTGAAGCAGCGGGCCCCCGAGGGATCGATCGGCTGGGACGAGCGCACCTTCGAACGACTGCGCACCGCCCCGCCCGAGGAACTCACCTCCCACTTCGAAATTTCCCATGGGATGCTGCTGCTCGTGCTCAGCCGCGATGCCGACGGCTGCCGCGCGCTGCAGCGCCTCATCCGCGACTCCCACGAGACGCCGCACCGACAGCGCGCGCTCCGCCGCCGGGCGTGGCAACTCTTCCGCGCGCTCGTCGAGCGCAAGATTGTCGATTGGATTCCGCCGGAGTCCTCCGGACGCAAGCTGCGCGTCAATGTCGAGCTGCAGGATGACTTCTCGCTCCACCAGGCGCTCTCGCTCTACTTGATCGACACGCTGCCGCTGCTCGATCGCGAGTCGCCCGATTATCCCTTTGATGTCCTCACGCTCTGTGAGGCCATCGTCGAGGATCCCGACACCATCCTGCGTCGTCAGGTCGACAAGCTGAAGACCGAGAAACTCGAGGAGATGCGCGCGACGGGCATCGAATATGAGGAGCGGATGGAGAAGCTCGAGCAGGTCGAACATCCCAAGCCGCGGCGCGAGTTCCTCTACGACACCTTCAACGCCTTCGCCGCCGCCCACCCGTGGGTCGAACAGGAGAACGTCCGGCCCAAGTCGATCGCGCGCGAGATGTTCGAACGCTACCTCTCGTTTGCGGACTACGTGAAGGACTACGGTCTCCAGCGTTCCGAGGGGTTGCTGCTGCGCCATCTCTCCCAAGTGTGGAAGGTGCTCGCGCAGACCGTGCCCGCCAGCGCCAAGACGGAGCCCGTGGTCGAGATGGAAGACTATTTCCGCGAGCTGATTCGCGGCATCGATTCCAGCCTCCTCGAGGAGTGGGAACGGATGATGTCCCCCGAGGCAGCAGTCGACAAGGCGGACCCCGCCGCCGACAAGCCGGCGCGGCCGGCGTCGTTCGATCTCACGCGTGACGAACCCGGCTTCCGCCGGCTGATTCGCACCGGCATCTTCGCCTTCCTGCAGGATGTGGCGGCCCGCGACTGGGAAAGCGCGGTCTCGCGCCTGCTCACGGGAGCCGCGACCGCACCGGGCGACTCGGAGGCGCTGTCACCCGAAGCGAAACGCATCGCGAACGCGTTCGCCGCCTACTTCGACGCCCGCGGCCGCTTCCGCCTCGACCCGGAAGGACGTGCGACCAAGCACACGCATTGGGCCGACGAGCGTGAGGCCGGCGAATGGAGCGTGGCGCAGGTGCTCATCGATCCCGAAGGGCTCAACGACTGGGAAGCAACTTTCGTGGTCTCGCTAGCGGCCTCGCGGACTGAGAACCGGGCGGTGGTCCGTTTCGTGGGAATCAGGGTAATAGGCTCGGCCTAGGTCCGATAGGATCCATTGGACCTATCCTGAAGATCAGAGCCAGAATCACACTTGCCCGACTCGGTCGGCGCCGGGTTTACTCCCGTCTCTGCCCATGACACTCGTCGAAGAACTCCAATGGCGCGGTCTCCAGGCCGACTGCACCGACTCCAACGCGCTCGCGGAGCGCCTGGCCCGGGGACCGACGGCGCTGTATTGCGGCTTCGATCCGACCGGTGATTCCCTGCACGTCGGCCACCTCGTGGGGCAATTGACCCTCCGCCGGTTTCAACTGGCGGGACATCTTCCCATCGCCCTCGCCGGCGGCGCCACCGGCATGGTCGGCGATCCCTCCGGCAAATCCGCCGAACGCAATCTGCTCACCCGCGAGCAGCTCGCGCACAACGTCTCGTGCATCAAGGGTCAGCTCGGCCGCCTCCTGGATTTCGGTCATCCGACGAATCCGGCACGTCTCGTCGACAACGCCGACTGGACCGCCGACGTCCCGTTGCTCGAATTCCTCCGCGACATCGGGAAGCATTTTTCGCTGAACGTCATGCTCGCGAAGGATTCCGTGAAGTCGCGCCTCGGCAGCGACGGCGGGATCAGTTTCACCGAGTTCAGCTATCAGCTCCTGCAGGCGAACGATTTTTATCACCTCCGTCGCACCTGCGAATGCGAACTCCAGATCGGCGGTTCCGACCAATGGGGCAACATCACCGCGGGCACCGATCTGATTCGGAAGAAGCTCGGCGTCCCTGCCTGGGGCTGGACCTTCCCGCTGATCACCAAGGCCGACGGCACCAAGTTCGGCAAGACCGAGGGCGGCGCTGTCTGGCTCGATCCGAAGAAGACGAGCCCGTACCGGTTCTACCAGTTCTTCGTGAACACCGAGGATGCCAAGGTCGCCGAGTACCTGCGGAAGTTCACCTTTCACTCCCGGCCGGAAATCGAGGACCTTGAGACGCGACACGCGGCCAACCCCGGCGCCCGGGAGGCGCACAAGGCCCTCGCCCGCGCCGTGACCGCGCTCGTACACGGCGAGACCGAGTGCGCGAATGCCCAGCGTGCGACCGAGATCATGTTCGGCGGCGGACTGGAAGGCATCAGCGAGGCGCTCTTCCGCGATGTCGTCGGCGAAATTCCCACGAAGTCGCTCGCCCGCGCCACGCTGGCCGAGGCTGGCCTCGCGCTGACC
>CAINHV010000329.1 GCA_903848965.1 uncultured Opitutia bacterium
CTCCCGCGCCGCGCGGCCGGCCCTTCAAGAGTCCTGGTCCGGAGAGACGTCTTATTACCGGTAGAACGGCTGCCAGGTGAGCCAGGTCGGGCCGTATTTCGGCTCCGGTCGGCCTACTTCAAGGGCACCGAGATCCGGGGCACGACCGACAAAGTCGTCGTTGATGCCTGGGATGGAGACACCGGCGTCGACGGCCTTGCTGCCTGGCTTGAGCCGAAAGTTCAGATCCATCGCATGGTACACGGCGTGACGATTAGACGGATTCGGCGGTGAGAGCTTTTCGAAAATGTCGAAGTCCACTTCGATCCCATGTGCTTCCTGCCCGGTGGCGGCGCGGAACTCCGCCAGCGTGGCGAAGCTTTTCCAGTCGGTCGGCTCGGGGGCATAGGCCGTGGCGCCGGTCGCGGGCGCGAGCCATTGGTATTGGGCCTTCACGCCCGGGTTGGGACGGAAGCCGTTGTAGTCCGAGCTGTGGGCGTTCGTCGCGTTGGCCCAGCGCATCACTCCGCGATCGGGGGTGTTGCGACCGAGAAAGAGATTGTTGCGCCAGTGGACATTCGAGGACGGATCGCCGGCCACCTGCTCGCCCACGATCGTGTTGTGAAACACGAAGAGTCCCGCGGGCTTGGCGGAGAACTTGAACGCCACGCCGCTCGGCACGTGGTAGAGGAGATTGCGGTAGAAGTAGATCGGCCCACCGAAAACGGGCTGCGAACTGTAGCCGCCGTGAAACGCGTTGACGCCCCGATTCTCGAAGACGCGAACGTTATGCACGCTGCCGTCTGTCTCCACGAAGTCGTCATTCGAGAGGTGAATATCGTTGCCGTAAATATCGATGCCCGACGCCCGTCGCTCCGGATCCTTCTCCGGGGTGCCGTAGGTTGAGACGCCAATCGCATCGTGGAAATAAGCGATGGCATTGCGGGCGATGACGTGGCCGGGCCCGTAGACCTTGATCGCGTAATAACTGGTAACCTGATGCGAGCCATAGGGCCCGACGCTGGCCCAAAGCGGACCAGTCCAGCCGATCAGGCGGAAGCGATCGTCGCGGCCCAGGAAGAGGTTGTCCGCGATGTAGAAGTCGCTGGATCCCGCGTACTCCGTCCAAACACCGAAGCCGATGTTCTCAAGCCGGCAATTCTTCACCGTCAGGCCCACGGCGCCAGAGGCTTCCTTGCGGCCGGCGGCGAATGCGACGTCGGTATTGCGGATGGTGATACCCTCAAAAATGTGATGCTCCGAAGCCGAGACCTCGAAGAGGATGTGGTTGCCCGCGCCGTCGAAGACCACCTCGCCGTCGCCGGCGGCCTTGATCGTGAGCGGCTTTTCCTTCGTGGCCTTCAGGGTCAGCGAGATGGTGCCGTCGAACGGAGTCATCATTGGATCGACGTAGTTCAACCGCTCGGGCCGGTAGAGGCCCGCGTGCACGAGAATCGTGTCGCCGGGTTGAGCCCGGCGTTCCCAGACCACACTCCAGTCGCCGAGTCCGGCGCCGTAGTACGCCTGCATGATGCTGGTGAAGTTTGGCTCGAGCTTCGGTCCCTGATGGTCCGGTCCGTAGACATGGAGGGTGCGCCCGCCGGCATACGGCAGGGGCTCGATCCGGGTCTTGATCCGCAGCGACGGAGCGGCGTCGCCACTGACCCCGTCTGGATCCGTCATCTGGAATCGGCATTCGTATTCGGTGCCGGGCTGCAGGTTCAGGATGCTGCCCGCAAAGCCATGAGGAACGGTGTAGTCGAAATTTTCCCGGGCCCGGAAGATGCGCTCGCCGCCGATCCGGACCAAGGGCATGGCCGTCCGCCAGGCAGTTTCGCCGACGGCACGAAACTGCACGGCGACTTCGGCGTTGCGATTTACATCACCCGAGATGCTCCACTCGAAACCGAGGTTGAGCAGGGTCGGATGATTGACGGAAAAGGTGCCAGCGACCGTGGCGTTCTGGGCGGCGGCAGTGGCGACGCCGAGGATTAGCAAACCGAGAAGTCGAAGTAGGGCGGGCATGGTGGGGTGGGTCAGTGGGAAGTGAGGTTGGACCGCGAATCGCTCACGGTTTGAGCTGCTCGATCCACTTGCGAATCAGATCGGCGCCGGCCTTGTCGGTCTGTTCGCTCCCGACCAGCGGCATTCGGCCTCCGGTCTCGAGGGTGATGCGGTGGAGCAATTCGGATCGGTCAGGGCGGCCCGGCGTGACGATCTTCGAATCGGGGCCAAGCAGCGGCACGAGGGGCTGGCCGTTGATGATCCCGGCCTTGGCGAAAGGCACGGACTCGGCGAACTGGAATCCAGCGCGCCCGCCCACGCCACCGAGGCGGTGACAATGCGCGCAGTTGACGTCGAGATAGGAGCGAACGCGGGCCTCGATCGGGAAGGTGGCGTCATGCGGATCAACTTTGCGCGGGAGCGCGGCCACTGTCGGGGCGCCCGGCGGGCTCAGCACGCCGGCCTCGGTCCACGCCGTGAGTTGGTTCTCCACGCGGCGACCGAGCCGGGTCAGATCCACATCGCGATTCAGTTGGGCGGTGCTGAGTCCGTTCGTGAAGTTGGTCTGCGTGGTGTGGCAAATCGTGCACTCGCCGCGACTCGCGAACCGCCAGGTGCGATTGGGGATTCCGGGCGCCGGCCGCGTTTCTCCGTCCTCCCGCACAAGTTCAGCGTCGGTCTGCGCGTCGTTCCACGCGTAGGTGTGGAAGCTCCATTGGCCGTGTTCGCGGTACATGAGCTGCGTCTCGACGCGCTTGGGTCCTTGCGAGGTGCTAAGTTCTAGGGTCCGTGCGACGGCACTGCCATCAGGAAGATTCCAATAGCCGCTCGGGTCGGCGGAATTCAAGGGCTTGGCGTTCGACATCGCCAGCAGTCGCCGCGCCCGCGCGCCATCCGACCAGACGCCGACATTAATTTCGTAGGGAATGACGCCGGGAGCCGGCGCGTGGGTCGCGGTTGACGAGAACAAGCCGGTTTCGCTGAGCCGCGTGGGGAAACCTTGGGTTGGCGCCGTGGTCGGCTCCGCGGCGATGAGCCGGTGGACCTGTCCATCCGTACGCACCATCACGATTTCCTGGTCGCGGTCCTCGGAGAACGCGAGGATCGCGCTTCGGGTGTCGGCGATCTTGCGGAAGTTCTGCGCCTTGGTGCCGTTCCACTGAAAGGCCCAGATGAAGCCCGTGACATAGTCGCCGAAGATGTATTGGCCCTGAAGCGAAGGATGTTTCTTCCCCCGGTAGACGAGCCCGCCAATGGCCGAGCGCGCCTCGGAGTGGGGCAACTCGATCACCGGCGGGGTATGCACCGGCGTGGGGCCCGCGAGCGCGTGATTCCGTTTGAAGGGATGCGTGCCCTCGAAGGTGCTCCAGCCGTAGTTGTGGCCTTTGCGGATGAGGTGAATCATCTCCCAGCTGTCGTCGCCGTTGTCGCCCAGCCACAGATCGCCATTGGGGGCGAAGCGCATCCGCCACGGATTGCGCAGGCCGTAGGCCCAGTACTCCGGCAGGACATCGGTACGGCCGACCCAGGGATTATCCGGCGGCACGGCGTAATTCTTGCCGGCTTCACTTTTCTCCACATCGATCCGCAGGATGCCGCCCGTGATGATGTCGAGGCGTTGCGTGAGATGATGCGGGTCGCCGGGTGCGCTGCGGTCGCCCGCGGAAATGTAGAGGTAGCCGTCGGGACCGAACTGAAGATCGCCGCCGTTGTGACCGTCGCTCGGCCACCGCAGGATTTCCTGTTCCGTGGACAGATCCACGCGCGGCGGATCGGAGAGTGTGACGGTGAAACGTGAAAGGACGTCCTCGGCCGGCTTGGGCTGCCGGATGTTGTAGAGCACGTAAACGTAGGGGACAGCCGGGTAACGCGGGTGCAGCGTGACCGCGAGGGTGTACGTTTGCCGGCCGGTCCGGGCCGGGAGATCGAAGAAGCGTTCGCGGCGCGGACCGCCTGCGTCCTCCTGGATTGTCCAAACGGCGCCGCTGGTCTCGCTGATCAGCCAGCGCTTGGCTTCGTTGGGTTGGGCGACGGGGATGGTCTCGATCGAACCCAGTTGGCTGAACTTGAGGGTCGGGAACAGCTCCTCGGTCTTGAACGGATAGCCGGCGCCGCCGGTGCCGCTGAGCCGCGAATCGTTCCAGCGGGGGAGGGTGGGCGCCTCCGCCAGGCTGGCCGGGGGTGGGATATCCTTCGCGGCGAGCACGAAGGTGCGGTCGCTGAAATCGTACTCGCGCCGCCCGTCGGCAGTCGGATGCACGCCGGCGCCGCCGGCCACGACGAGCTGATCGTCCACGACGGCCGCCGCTCCCCACGCGACCTGAATCGGCAGCGCCGGTCCGGAGCGCCAGGTGCGGGTCGTGGGATTGTAGATCGAAACTTCGCCCCAGTCGGGGAGATCGCAGCCACCGACGATCCAGATCTCACCGCGCCAAGCCGCAATCTGCGAGGACCGCGGCTTGGTTGGGCCGGGAATGATCGTCCAGCGTCCCGTGGCCGGGTCGAACTCGGCGAGGCCGGTGTCGGGGACCAGCGCGTACACGCGATCGTTGAGCGACGTGCCGCACAGCGCCCACATGGCGCGCAGGGCGTCGGGCTCTTTCCGCCACGTTGACTCACCGGGACCGATGCTCGCCATCACCGCGTGATCCTCGCGATTGCGCGATCCCACGACCCAGAGTCGACCGGCGGCCGGTTGGGCCAGTGGCACGGGAATGGCGAAGGGAAGGTCCGCCTCGCGGGTCAGCGTCCCGGTCTTCGGATCGTAGGATTCGACGAGGGTGGTGGACTGGCGCTTGCCGTCGGCGTCGAAGACATCGCCACCGACGATCCAGACCCGTCCGGCGAACGCGACCGTCTGGCAGTAGACGCGCGTCCGGGAAAGCTTCACGGCGACCTTCCAGGTCCAGGTCTTCGAATCCAACTCCCACAATTCGTCGAAAAAGTGGTCCCGACTCGGAAAGCCCCAATTGTGAGTGTGGCCGCCGGCGGTGTAGAAACGGCCGTCCACCACCGCGGCGGAGGTGTCGTGATTGCTGGCCGGCATCCGGGCAACCATGCGCCACGGCGTCTCGGGGTTGGCCGGGCGCGCGGCGCCGGGCGTAACCGTGGACGAGCCGCGCTCCGGATAGCGGAGATCGAACACTCGCGTTCCGCCCGGACCGGCCACGTGGACGGTCCGTTCCGGCTGGGGCGCCAAAGTATCCCAGGCGCCGGCCTCGATCCCAGTGATCCGGGCTGGCATCCACGCGGTGGGATCCTGGGCCGGCAGCAACATGAGTTCCCGGCGGTTTGCGTCGATCGGGACAAGTGCCCAAAAATTGGCGGCCGAATCGCGGACGACACTGAGCGCGCCAGCGGGCGGCGGCAGGGACGGAGTCTCGGCGGCCCGCAGGACCAGCGCGAGGAGGAGCGGCAGGAGTCCGCGGAAAATCAGGGCAGGGCGGAGGGAGGATTTCATCCGGGGTAAAGGAGGGCAGCGGGTCCGCGCGGGACCCAACGGTAGGCGGCGTGAGAATTGCGCCAGAAAAATTTCTCGGCGGTCGCGCGATCCTTTGCGCCGAAGTAATCGGTGACGATGCGATGAACCGTCGCATACGGTGCGACCCGGGTGCTGACTGGCCAGTCCGAACCATACACCACGCGATCCGGGCCGAAGAGATCGGTGAGCGCGTCGAACGCCGGCTGATACGCCGCCGGGTCGGTGACGATCCGATTGTTAACTCGCCGGACGACGTGGGAAATCTTGATAAAAACATTCCGCAGCCGTGCGAGCGGGGCCAGCCCGCTGCGCAGCGCGGCAACGTCGCCATCCCACTCTGGAAACGGCAGGTGGTTGACGACGATCCGAAGCTCCGTCCACTGGCGGGCGATCTGTTGCGTGCCCTCGAGGATTGCGCTGCGTCCGATCACATCGAGCGAGAGGTTGGCGCTCTCCAGGCGCCCGAAGTCGGCCATCACGGCGGATTGCGCCACGTTGGCCACGGTGCCGGGACCAACCCGAATGCCGCGGAACAGGGGATTCGCGGCGAAGCGCCGGAGGTGCGTGGCGAATTCGGGATCGCCCGGCTTCAGGCTGCCGACGATGCCGACGATCTCGGGCGTGTCGCGGGCGAGATTGAGCAGCCACTGGTTGTCCTCCAGCCAGGGACTCGCCTCGACGACCACCGTGCCGAGCACGGCGAGGGGATCGGCCACGGCGCGAAACTTGTCGGGCAGATGCGGGGCATAGATCTCCGTCTCCGTCGGCCGGGGCCAGGGCACACCCTCCGGCCGGGTTGGATCGTAGAAATGCGTGTGCGTGTCGATGGCCGGGATCGGAGCGCCATCGCTGGCGGCACGGGCGGCCGCGGGAAACAGGGCGGTGGCCGCGGTGGTACGAAGGAATTCGCGGCGGTTCATTCGAGTGGGGGGAGTTGGTTCCGCCGAGGACCGGGCGTCAAGGTCTTGGGGGGCACGGTGGCAGGCGTGCGACGGGAACGGGCGCAGTCTCGGCGCACCCTCATTTTGTCGGGCGCGCCTCGTTGCGCGACCGCGACACGCGATGGTGGCCGGGCGGGATCGCGTGGTGTTGCTCGCGAAGCGAACCGGATCGACATGCGGCATCGGGCCGATTGAAAAGGAGCGCATGAACCAACGCCGCAAGGTACTCGTCACGGGAGGGGCCGGTTTGATCGGATCGATTTTGCTGCCGCGCCTCGAGGAGCACTATGAGGTCACCTCGTTCGATCTGCGACCGGCGCCGGGAGTCCGCTCCATCGTGGGGGACTTGACGCAGATGGAGGCGACCGAGGCCGCATTCGCCGGTCAGGACGCGGTCGTTCATCTCGCGGCGGATCGCAGTGCCGAGGCACTCTGGGATTCGGCGCTGCGCAACAACGTGGTGGCCACCTACCATGTGTTCGAAGCGGCCCGGCGTACCGGCGTGAAGCGCGTCGTGTTTGCCAGTTCGCAGCACGCCACCGGCGCCTTTTATCGCGAGGAACCTTGGAAGCACATCGTGGCGGGCGAATTCAGCCGGCTCCAGCACGGCGGGTATCCGCTGCTCGACGAGAGCTGTCCCATCCGCCCGGATGGTTATTACGGCGTGTCGAAAGCCTGCGGTGAGGCCCTCGGCAGCTACTATCTCGACTACCACAATCTAAGCTCGATTCACCTGCGGATCGGCTGGGTGTTGTCGGAGAACGATCCGACCTTCTCGCCCTTCGCGCTCTCTCTCTGGCTGAGCCAGCGCGATCTGGGTCAGATCATGCGCTGCTCGCTCGAGACCCCGCGACGTTTCGGGATTTATTACGCCACCTCGGACAACCGCTGGAAGATTTGGGACATCCGCCGGGCGAAGGCCGAGCTCGGATACGCGCCGGCGGATGGGGCCGGCGAACAGTTCGTCCTCGGCCTGCCTCCGGTGCGCGATCGGTAGGATTGCCGGACCCAGACCGCGGGACGAGAGCGCAGCAGGACGGCGCCCCTGCAAGGAAAGCGAACTGCGGGGAACGGGTGAGGCTGGCGATGCTGCTATTGCCCCGGGAGTACCCGTCGGTATGCGTGACTCCGTGGGCCAGCAAAACATCATCATCATTGGCGGCGGCATCGTGGGCTTGGGGACCGCGCTGAAGCTCGGTCGCAAGTTTCCCGGCGCGCGGGTCACGGTCCTTGAGAAGGAGGCGCAGGTCGGGCGTCACCAGACGGGCAACAACAGCGGCGTCCTGCACGCGGGGCTGTATTACAAGCCCGGTTCGGTGAAGGCCCGGATGGCCGTCGAAGGCGTGCAGGAGATGATCGCGTTCTGCCGCGACAACGACATCCCCCACGAAATCTGCGGGAAGCTGGTCGTCGCTGTGGACGACACGGAGATTGGGCGGCTGAAGAACCTGCACGAACGAGGGCGGCAGAACGGACTGCAGGGTCTGGAATGGTGGGGTCGCTCCCAGATGCTGGAGCGCGAGCCGCACGTGGGCGGGGTCGCCGCGTTGCGGGTGCCTCAGGAGGGTATTGTCGATTATCCGAAGGTGTGCGCCGCCATGTTGCGGCACATCGCGGCGCAGGGGGGACAAGTCGTGACGGAGGCCAGGGTAACTAAATTGCATGCCACGGCCTCCGGCTGGATCGCGGACACCTCGGCGGGCGAGTACGAGGCCGACTTCGTTGTGAATTGCGCCGGCCTGCACTCCGACCGGGTCAGCGAGCTGGCCGGAGAAAAGCGCGAGGTGCGAATCGTCCCTTTTCGGGGCGAGTACTACAAGTTGAAGCCGGCGCGCCAGCATCTGGTGCGACACCTGATTTATCCGGTGCCGGATCCGCAGTTTCCGTTTCTCGGGGTTCACTTCACGCGGTTGATCGAGGGCGGGGTCGAGGCCGGTCCCAATGCGGTGCTCGCCTTCAAGCGCGAGGGTTACACGAAGACGGACTTCAGCGCGGTCGACCTCTTCGATGCCCTTTCCTTTGGCGGACTGTGGAAGTTTCTCGGGCAGCACAAGCGCATGTGCTGGGACGAACTTCGGCGCTCCTTTAGTCGCGAACTATTTTGCCGATCACTCCAGCGCCTCGTGCCGGAAGTTCAGGTCGACGATCTGGAAACCGGGGGCGCCGGCGTGCGTGCGCAGGCGATGTCACCCGACGGGACACTCGTGCAGGATTTCAGTTTCGTGCGCGGCCGGCGGGCGCTCCATGTGCTCAATGCCCCGAGCCCCGCGGCCACGGCCTCGCTGACGATCGGCGAGGAGATCGCGAGCCAGCTCGTCGGGCAGTTGTAGAAAAACGTCAGGGTGCCGCGATGTAGGGCCGGCGCTCGCCGCCGGGCCCGGTTGCCATCCGGGCGTGGACGAGCCACGCCCCGACACGCATTTTGTAGGGGCCTGCCTCGTGCAGGCCCTTTCCGGCTCAACGGCCTCTCGCTCAGATCTTCCCGGCCGCCGCCAACTCCTGCTGGAGCGATTCGCGGTAGTCCGCGATTCGTTTCTCGTCGGGGCGGGCGCGCGCGGAGTAGTAAACGAGGCCCAAGGCCTGGCGGTGGCGGTCGCTCGTGTTGGCGTCCGCGCGGTGCGTGGTCAGGCAGTGATGTATCAGGAGGTCACCGGGCTGGGCTGGAATCGGGACTTCGTTCTGCTGATCGTGCGGCGTCCCATAGTTGCTGATACCCTGGGAGAAGCCGAGCGTGGCCGTCCTCCGATGCGGCCGCATCCCTTCGCGGTGGGAACCCTTCACGTAGCGGACGCAGCCATTGCCGGTGTCGACGACATCGAGGGCCAGCCAGAAGGTGAGGGCCTCCATGGGATCGAGCATGAAATAGAATCCGTCCTGATGTGCCGGCGTGATCGCGCCCACGCGGGGCGGTTTGTCGAAAAGGGAGATGTCCTTGTAGATGACGGTGTCGTCGAGGAACAGCCGGGCGAGCCGTAAGAAACGCTCATCCTGAGCGAGACGCTCGAAGTAGGGGTCGTGCTTCGCGAGCGATTGGAGGTACTTGAGGGTCTCGGGCTTTCCCTTGATTTCGTAGAAGTGCTCGGTGTTCGGCAGGCCGGGCAGGACCTCGCGCTTGTAACGATCGAGTTCCCGGAGGAGCTCGGCCGCTTCAGTCGGCGAGAGAAAACCGCGAATGACGACGTAGCCGTCACGTTCAAAATCTTGTTTCAGCTGGGCGTCGGAGGGCACGGGGGGCATGGGTTCGATGGCGGCGAAAAGCTGCTCCTGAATTTTAAAGCGAAGCGCGGTTCGAAGTAGGGAACGGATCGATGGCGGACTCAAGGGCGCAGGTGTGCGTTCGGGCGGAGATTTGGCTTTTCGGAGTGCCGACCGGGGCAGGGTGCCTTTGATTGGAGCCGATACTACCGGCCACACTTCACGTCACCCGCAAACAGCCTCGGCGGTGCCCGGCGCGGGCAGGCCCAGCATGGGCCGCGGCCTGCCCGCTGCTTCGCGAATTTAGCGGTTCACCTGGATGGCCCGCCCTAGAGCGGGCCACCTGTCCGCTCGGCGCGGCGAAGGATTACTTCGCCATCCCCGCCGCGGCCGCGGTCTCGGCTTCGATTTCCGCTACCGGCTTCGGCGAGAGGTATTTCGTGAACTTGTCGAGGTAGATGTAGAACGCTGGCGTGATGTAGAGGGTGAGGAACTGCGAGATGATCAGTCCACCAATGACCGCGAGACCGAGGGAACGACGCGTTTCGGCGGCGCCACCGATCGCCAGGGCGATGGGAATGCTTCCGGCCAGGGCGGCAAACGTGGTCATCATGATCGGGCGGAAGCGAACGAGGCAGGCCTCGAAAATCGCCTCTTCGGCCGTCACGCCCCGGGTGCGCTTCGCCTCGAGCGCGAAGTCGATCATCATGATGGCATTCTTTTTGACGATGCCGATGAGCATGATGAGCCCTACGTAACCATAAATGTTCAGCTCCTCGCCGAACGCGATCAGCGTCACCAGCGCTCCGGCGGTCGCCGCCGGCAGGCCGGACAAGATGGTGATCGGATGGATGAAATTCTCGTACAGCATTCCGAGGACGAGGTAAATCACCAGCACGGCGACGAGCAGCATGATGCCCAGGCCCTGGAGCGAGTTGGTGAAAGCGGCCGCGGCACCCTGGAACGTCGCGTTGATGGTCGCGGGAAGTTCGGTGCGGCCGAGTTCCTCGATGCGCCCCGTCACTTCGCTGAGGGAAACGCCGTCCGCGATGTTGAAGGTGACGGTGACCGACGGGACCTGGCCCATGTGGGTGACCGTCAGCGGCCCGACGGTCTGACGAATGCGGGACACGGCCTCGAGGGGAATCAGCCGGCCTTCCCGATTGCGCACATAGAGCAGGCCCAGCGCGTTGGGGTCCTGCTGGTACTTTTCCGCAAACTCGAGGATGACGTAATACTGGTTCGACGGGGTGTAGATGCTCGAGACCTGCCGCGAGCCGAACGCGCTGTAGAGGAGGTCCTCGATTTGGTGGGCGTTGAGCCCGAGCGACGAAGCTTTGTCGCGATCGATCTCCACGACCAGTTGCGGGCTGGTGATCTGGAGGTCCGTGTTGACGTCGATCAGGCCCGGAATCTCTCGCACCTTCTCCACGAAACCGGGCACCACGGCGTAGAGCTCCTGCAGATCTGATCCGTAAAGGGTGTATTGATAGAGCGAGGAGGTGGAGCGGCCGCCCACCCGGATGTTGGGCGGAACCTGGGGGAAGGCCCGCAGTCCGGGGATTTGGGCCAGTTCGGTCCGCAACTGGGAGGCGATGACAAACGCGGACGGACGGGTTTCGCGGTCTTTCAGGGTAAGGTACATACTACCCTGATTACCCACTTGCGCTCCCGGGCCCTGCCCCAGCGAGGTGGAATAGTGGGCGACGTGGGGATTGCGGCCGACGATCGCATTGGCTTCGCGGGCCAGCCGGACCATGGCGTCGAAGGAGGCATCTTCGGCCGCCTCCAGGTTGATGCTGATCCGGCCGGTGTCCTCGGTCGGGACGAATCCCTTGGGAATGATGGCCAGCAACCACACGCTCAAACCGATCATGGATAGGGCGATGACCACCAGCGTCGCCCGAAACCGCAGCGAGAACTCCAGGGTTCGCCGATACAGCGACAAACTTCCCTGGAAGGCCCGCTCGATAACCTGGTAGAGCCAGCCGTGGTGGGCGCCGTGCGCGATGGGCTTGAGAAAGCGGCTGGCGAGCATGGGGGTCAGCGTCAGCGAAACGAAACCGGAAACGATGACTGCCGCGGCGATGGTGACGGCAAACTCCCGCAGCAGCCGGCCGAGAATCCCGCTCATGAAGAGGACGGGGATGAACACGGCGACGAGCGA
>CAINHV010000330.1 GCA_903848965.1 uncultured Opitutia bacterium
AGGAGGTTGGGAATCACCGATGGCACGCGACCCAGCGGATCGCGGGTCCACCGATCGTTCTCGTTCTCCGAAACGTTCTCGTTCTCTCTTCGGTTCCAGCACGAGTACGACCACGAATCACGAGCACCGCATGCGCACCCTCACCGGCATCCAGCCCTCCGGCTCCCTGCATATTGGAAACTACTTCGGCGCCATGCGGCCGGCGATCGAAGCGCAGGCGCGCGGCGAGTGCTTCTATTTCATCGCGGACTATCACTCGATGACCTCGCTCTTCGATCCGGCCCAGCGTCGGAAGAACGTGACCGAGGCGGCGCTTGATTGGCTGGCGTGCGGGCTGGATCCGCAGCGCGCCGTCTTTTGGCGGCAGAGCGACGTGCCGCAGGTGACCGAGCTGACCTGGCTCCTGGGCTCGTTGACGCCGATGGGGCTGCTCGAGCGGGCGCACAGCTACAAGGACAAGACAGCGAAGGGCGTGTCGCCAAACTTCGGCCTGTTTGCCTATCCGGTGCTGATGGCCGCGGACATCCTCCTCTTCGACACCAACCGCGTGCCGGTCGGCAAGGATCAGAAGCAGCACCTCGAGATGACGCGGGACATCGCAATCAAGTTTAATCAGGCCTACGGAGAAACGCTGGTCGTGCCCGAGGCCGATATCCGCGAGGACGTGGCGCTCGTGCCCGGACTCGACGGCGAGAAGATGAGCAAGAGCTACGGCAACACCATCGACATCTTCGGCGAGGAGAAGGCGACGCGGAAGAAAATCATGGGCATCGTGATGGACTCCCGCACGCCCGCGGAGCCGAAGCCCGACGCGGAGAAGAACCTCGCGCTGATCCTCTTGAAGCTGGTGGCCCCGGCCGACGTGGCCGCCGACTACGAGAACCGGCTTCGCGCCGGCGGGCTCGGTTACGGCGACCTGAAGAAGGCTCTCTTCGAGCACTACTGGAACTATTTTGCCTCCGCCCGCGCCCGGCGCGCCGAGCTTGCCGCGAACCTCGATCACGTGGCGGCCGTGTTGCGCGAGGGCGCGGAGCGGGCCCGCACGGTGGCGGACGGCGTGTTGCAACGCGCCCGCAAGGCCAGTGGCCTGGAATGATCGCCGGGCCGCCGGGTCCCCTCCGATGAAGCCGACGCGGCGCAGCGGCATTCCTGGCAGACGGCTGTAGTTCAGCGGCAACGGCGCGCTCTCGATCCAGCTGGCGCCGCGCGGGGTTCGAACTCGAGGCGGCCGAGGGCGTGATCTTCGATTTCGTGTGCCGGGCGCGCTGACGTCCGGATTCCGTTTCTTCGTGGCCAATGTGACGGCGCTGTCGCTCAAGATCCGCGCGTTCCCGCGGATCTCGGCGTTTGTCTGCTTCACGTTTCGTCGGAAGTAGGGCCTCCCCGTGGCGCCGGTCTCCGACCGGCCGCCCAAGAGAACGAATCGAAGTCGGACCTTCTGCCACTTAAACGTTCCGCGTTGAACGTTAGGCGTTGAGCGTTCCTAGCCGTCCGGCAGCCGTCCCGCCCAGCTCAGGCCTCAACGCAGAACGCCAGACAACGCGCCGGAGCTCGGCCCTCCAAGAATCTTCCCGGAGATGAGCGATTCACCGACCGGCGATGGGATGGGTGCGGTTCGCGGATCGGCTTTCGCCGGTCGGAGACCCGGCGCTACGCCCGCCGCGAGAAGTTGTGATCGATTGTTCGCGGACGACCGCCATTGTCTCGGCGCGGTCGGTCCTGTTGCCGGCTGACCGACCCCCTCCATGAACTCACCCCTCGTTGCGCCGTCCCCTCCGCGGCGTCGTCCGATTCACAATTTGCGCTGGTGGATCGGCGGCATGCTCTTCGCGAGCACGGTCATCAACTACATCGACCGGCAGACCTTGTCGGCCCTCGCGCCGTTCCTGAAGGAGCAGTATCACTGGTCGAACTCCGACTACGCGCTGCTCGTGATCTCGTTTCGCGTGGCGTACTCCGTTGGACAGACGGTGTTTGGACGGCTGGTGGATCGGGTGGGGACGCGCGCCGGGCTGACCTGGACCGTGATTTCGTACTCGGTGATTGCGATGGCGACCTCGCTCGCGACTGGGCTGCGCAGCTTTGCGATGTTCCGCTTCCTGCTGGGGCTGGGTGAGTCCGCCAACTGGCCGGGTGCCACGAAGGCCGTGTCCGAATGGTTCCCGAAGCACGAGCGCGGCTGGGCGGTCGCGCTGTTTGACAGCGGATCCTCGATTGGCGCCGCGGTCGCGCCGGCCCTGGTGATCTGGCTTTATTCGCATTTCGGGGACTGGCGTCCCGCGTTCCTGCTGACGGGCACGCTCGGGTTTGCGTGGGTCGTGGTCTGGCGGATGATGTATTATTCACCGGAGGATCACCCGCGGATCAGCGATGCCGAGCGGAAGATGATTCTCGACGATCGCCGCGCCGATCTGGCGGTGCCGGAATTAGAGAACGCACCTCCGCCGTCCATCGGCTACCTGCTGACGCTGCGCCAGACCTGGGGCACCCTGGTCGCCCGGGCCTTCACCGACCCGGTGTGGTACTTCATCGCGGACTGGTTCATGATCTATCTCGTCGCGAAGGGCTTCAAACCCGAGACCACGCTCATCGCCTTCTGGGTGCCCTTCGTGGCCGCGGATCTCGGCAACTTTACCGGCGGCGGAGTCTCGAGCTGGTTGATCAAGCGGGGCTGGTCGGTCGGCGCCGCGCGCAAGGTGGTCGTGATCTTCGGCGGCATCGGGATGACGGCGCTGATTCCCGCGATCTTCATGACGAGCCTCTTCGGGATCTCGATCCTCTTTGGCGTCGCGACTTTCTCTTATGCCGCCTTCTCCACCATGGCGAATGTGCTGCCGTCGGACCTTTACCAGAGCCGAACGGTCGCGACGATGAGCGGACTCTCGGGGACGTCAGCGGGGATCCTCACGATTGGCTGCACGTACCTGATCGGTTGGACGGCGGATCGCTATTCGTTCGCGCCGATCCTCGCGGTGGCGAGTGTCGTGCCGTTGATTGGCGCGGTCCTCGTGCTGATCCTCGTGCGGAACACCGCCGCGAGCGGGCAGGGTGTGCTGCGGAAGATCTGACGGGGGTGCCGCCCGAGGTGGCGCCGGTCTCCGACCGGCGTCCGCCAGTCGAAGACTGGCGCTACTGGGAAAGGGAGTGCGGAAGCCCTTTCCGTTTTGATCTCATCCCTCCCATGAACCGCACCCGGAGGGGCGCGCGTCGTGCGCGCCCGTGCCGTCGATCGAAGGATCAGAAGGGCGCCGCAAGACTGCCCCCTACGCCCGGACATGCGGTCCTTACCCCAGCTTCACCAAATCCCGGAGCTTCACCTTCCCGCCGGTTTCGATGCTCGTGTAGGACGAGATGCCCATGAGCGAACTCATGATGCCCTCCCGCATTCCGGCGCGCTGGCCGAGCGGATCGGGCAGGTTGCCCTTGAACACCATGTCGCGAATCCGGACATCGGCGCCACCATGCTCGGTTTCCGCATCCTTGATCGGAAACACGACTGAATTCTTGAAGTTGCGCGTCAGCCGGATTTCCGCGTCGTGTGGGGTCTGCCAGGGCTGGGCCTGGTAGTTGCGGACCTCGATCCGTCCCTTGCTGCCGGTGAAGACAATGTGCTGCCCCTCGTAGGGCACGGTGGCATCGAGCGTGTACGAGACCTGCACGCGGTTGTCGTACTGGAACTGCGCGCTCATCCGATCATAGATGTCGATCGAGCTGCGGTAGACACAGCCATCGCGATAGTAGCCGTCCTCGGACTCGCACTTCACGTAGAGATCCATGAGCCGCTGGTTCTTGGTGATGTCCCAATAGAACTCGCACTTGTCCTTGTAGGTGCAGGCGCGGCAATTCGCATGGCGGAACGGGCCGTTGCGGCCGTATTTGTTCAGCCGGCCGATCGCGGTGACCTCGACGGGATCCGCTCCGATCCACCAGTTGAGCTGATCAAAATGGTGGCTCGCCTTGTGGCAGAGCAGGGTGCCGGAGTTACTCTTGAACGCGTGCCAGCGGCGGTAGTAGTCCGCGCCGTGGGAGAGGTTGAGAAACTCGGCATAGTCGACCGCGTAGAGCTCGCCGATCTCGCCGGCGAGCAGCAGTTCCTTGGTCTTCGTCGCGCTGTTGCCGTAGCGGGCGTTGAACGTGACATCGAGGTGCCGTCCGCTCTTCCGGCAGCCGTCGACGATCGACTGGGCCTGCTCGGCGTCCGTGCAGAGCGGTTTCTCGCAGAGGACATCGCAACCCAGCTCCATCGCGCGGTTCACATAGTGCGCGTGGTAGCTGTCGACGGTGGTGACGATCACCTTGTCGGGCCGCGTGGTCTTCACCATCTGGTCGAAGTCCGTGAAGGTCGGGATGCCCTGGCCGAGGATCGACTGCGCATACGCGGCGCGCTTCGGGTTGATGTCACAGAGGCCGACGAACTCGACCCGATCCGAATAGTCGCGGACCACCGGCGTGCCCCACATGCCCGTGCCGCGGTGCCCCGTGCCGACCATCGCGAGCTTGAGCTTGCCCGATTTCTCGGCCGCGTGGCCCGCGAGTGGACCGAGTGAGGCCGCGGCCCCGACGGCGACCGCGGCCTTGGCCGAGTCCCGAATGAAATCACGCCGCGACAGACCAGGGGTAGGGGTGCTCATAGGCTTTCTTTTAGGGAATCGGGTCCCATGATGGGAATCACGAACTCAAATTAAGATCATGCGACCCCTTACCCCTGGACAGAAAATTCTTCTCGCCGCCGCCGCCGGCGTGCTGCTCTCCCTTGCCAGTCGCGCTGCTGTCGCCGCGGACACTCCGCCGACGGCGAAGGCCTGGAACGAGGACCCGGTCTGGCTCGAGCGGCGCTACGGCGCCTGGGGCGGCCCCGGCGTCGATCCGACGCCCGGCGCCATGGATGCAATCCTGCTGAAGGACTATGCCCCGGCGTCGTCGGTGGTGACGCCCGAGACGGTGATTCTGAAGGCGAAGTTCCCGGCCATCGACGCTCATACCCACGCCAGCAACGCGCGGACGCCGGCCGAGGTGGCTGACTGGGTGCGGATCATGGACGAGGTCGGAATCGAGCTGTCGGTGGTCCTCACGAGTGCCACCGGCGAGGCCTTCAACCAACTCGCGGAACTCTACCTGAAAAAATATCCGACTCGCTTTCAGCTGTATTGCGGCGTGCTCAATACCGACATCGATCACCCGGACTACCCGGCGCGTGCCGCGGCGGAATTGGAGCGGTGTTATCGTCAGGGCGCCCGCGGCGTCGGCGAACTTTCCGACAAGGGGTGGGGCTTTGGCGCGGTGCGGGCGCCGCGGAACAAGCGACTGCATCCGGATGACCCGCGGCTGGATCCCTTTTTCCGCAAATGCGCGGAGCTGAAGATTCCGGTCAACATCCACGTCAGCGATCATCCCTCGAACTGGAAACCGCTCGACGTTTACCAGGAACGGTCGCCGGCCTACCAGCATTTCAATCAGGTGAAGCAGGACGTGCCGTCGTACGAGGAACTGATCGCGATACGCGATCGGGCCGTCGCACGCCACCCGCGGACGACGTTCATCGCCTGTCACCTCGGCAACCAGGGCAACGATCTCGGGACGCTGGCCAAGGTACTCGATACGCATCCCAATCTCTATCTCGACATCTCCGCGCGGGATTACGAAGTGGGCCGCACGCCGCGGGCGGCGTTGAAATTCCTGACGAAGTATTCCGGCCGTGTCATCTTTGGCACGGACATGGGCCGCGAGAAGCGGATGTACCAGGCGTGGTGGCGGCTCCTCGAGAGTGCCGATGAATATCTGCCCGGCCGGGTGTGGTGGCGTTACTACGGCCTGGAACTGCCGGAGCCGCTGCTCGAGAAACTCTATCGATCGAATGCGCGAAAATTGATGAACTGGGAGAAGGTCTGACCGATCGAGAGTCCGGTCGCGCTCCGGCGGGGGACAGCATGGACCGGAAGCGGATGGAGGATGGGACCGGATGGGCGCGCGTGAATCGCGCCGGAGAACGGGCGGCGATGGCAAGATGGATGGCCGAGGGGCACAGTCTTGATCCGCCGTTAGCATCGTTCGAATGCTCTCAAGGTCGCAGCAAGACTGCGCCCCTCCACCGAGTAGCGCCGGTCTCCGACCGGCGAATACGG
>CAINHV010000331.1 GCA_903848965.1 uncultured Opitutia bacterium
AGCGGAATCCCGGGGTGAGGAAGAGTCTCCGTGGTCTGGAACCTCCGGCGATGGGTTCCGGATTCAAACCCCGCTAAGCGTTCCCGCGTTGGTGCTCCCGGCGACCTGGCTCCGCCAAGGTCGCCGACGCGCAGCTCCGGTCGTCAAATCCCTCTTGTCGACGCACCACGGGTTCGCTGACGTGGCGCCGTGCAAAACGTGATGGCGGAGGGAATGCGCTGGTTCGGGCCGACGGACTCGGTGAGCCTGGCCGAAATTCTCCAAACCGGGGCGACCGTGATCTTCTCCTCGCTGCACGAGGTTCCCTACGGCGAGGCGTGGTCCGCGGAGGCGATTGTCGGCCGGCGGGATGAAATTGCCGCCGCCGGGTTGGCGTGGAGCGTGGTCGAGTCGGTCCCGGTGCACGAGTCGATCAAGACTCGCACCGGGGACTTCGCGCGCCACATCGAGAATTACCGGCTGACGCTCGAACGGCTCGGCGCGGCGGGGATTGATCAGGTGATCTACAATTTCATGCCGGGAATGGATTGGGTCCGGACCGATTTGCATCACCGGCTGCCGGATGGCTCCGAGGCGCTCCTGTACGATCCGGTGAAGATCGCGGCGTTCGATTTGTTCGCGCTCCAACGGCCCGGTGCACCGACGGAATTCACCGCCGCAGAGCAGGCGGCAGCGGCGCGCTACTGGTCCTCGCAAACGGAGGCGCAGCGTGCGGCCTTCGTGGCGCAGACGCTGGACTTGTTTCCCGGGGTCCGGCTCGGGCTGACGATCGACGGGCTGCGCGCACGCCTGGCGGCGTACGCCACGGTGAACGCCGACCGGCTGCGCGAGCACCTCAGGCTCTTCCTCGAGGCGATCGTGCCGGCGGCCGAGATGGCGGGTGTGCGGCTGGCGATCCATCCCGACGATCCGCCGTTTCCGGTCCTGGGTTTGCCGCGAATTGTTTCCACCGAACCCGACCTCGCCGCGATTGCTGCGATGGTCGATCGGCCGGCCAACGGCCTGTGCTATTGCACGGGATCGCTGGGCGCGCGGGCGGACAATGATCTGCCCGGCATCGTGCGGCGCCTGGGGCCGCGGGTGAATGCCGTGCACTTGCGCAGCGTGCAGCGGGAACCGGATGGCGTTTTCTTCGAGGCCAATCACCTCGAGGGCAGCACGGATATGCCAGCGGTGGTGGGCGCGCTGCTCCAGGAACAGCGGGAGCGGCAGCGCCGCGGTCGCTCCGACTGGCAGCTCACGCTCCGATCCGATCACGGGCACATGATGCTCGACGATTTCCGCCGGCCGGCGCCCGCGTGTCCGGGTTATTCGCTCATCGGCCGGCTCCGCGGGCTCGCGGAATTGCGCGGATTGCAGCTGGGCGTGTCGCGGGCGCTGGAGTGGCCAAGAGAGTAGGGGGCGGATTTCGTCGGGGCGCAGTCTTGTCCGTTCGGTCAGCTCAGGGTCCTGAGCAGGTCGAGGGACTGCGCCCGCCACGTCGTTCGAACGCCCCTACCCATGAGGCCGTCGCGGGACGGACGTCAGAAGAACTTCCCGTAGATGTGGCCGTTGGCGTCAGTGAACGTGAGCTGATTGGAATCC
>CAINHV010000332.1 GCA_903848965.1 uncultured Opitutia bacterium
GGAGAGATCCACTCCACCCGCTTCCCGAACTTCCCGATCTTCCTGTTCAAAATCTTTCTCTAAGTGAGCGATTCGACGATCGTGTCCATAACTCGGTTTGTCCTCGGATTGCCTCCTGTGAAACCGCTGGGGGATTGGAACGACCGCCGTGCAGCGCCGGCTTGAGCGCCACCCGCTCTTCGTTTACGACGAGGTCATGAATCGTCGTCACTTCCTGCAGAGCCTGAGTGTGGTCGGAGCGGCGGCGACGTTGGGTCGGCCGGGATTCCTGCGCGCCGCGGAAGCCGCGGCGCAACCGAAGTTGAAAATCGTCTCGGTCGAGACGTATCCGGTCCGATTAAACGGACGACCTGGGCCCGCCACCGTGCCGAAGTTTGATTCGGACTTCGATCCGCGGCGCTGGCGTTACCGGGGGCCGTTTGCCCAGCTCGTCGGCGCGGTCGTGGTCGTGATCAAGACGGACCAGGGGATCACGGGCTTCGGTCTCGGAGCCGGCGGCAGCGTGGCGGCCGAGATCATTCGCGGGCACCTGAGTCACCTGTTGATCGGGACCAACCCGCTCAACGTCGAGCTGCTCTGGGAGCAGCTCTACACATCGGGCGAGGCCTATGGGCGGCGCGGCGTCTTCGTCATGGCGTTGAGCGGCGTGGACAACGCCCTGTGGGACATTCTCGGCAAGGCCACGGGCCAGCCGGTGTACCGGTTGCTCGGCGGCACGACGAAGGAGAAGATCCCAATTTATCAGACGGCGTTGAACGACGCCATGTTCGAGGCCGGGTTGAAGCAGGGCGTGAAGCATTTCAAGGCCTCGATCCAGGAGGGCGTGGCGGAGGGACGCGACGGCATGAAGCGGACGATCCAGCGGCTGGAAGGTCTGCGCCAGAAAATCGGGCCCGAGAATTCCCTGATGATCGACTGCAACTCGCGTTGGAACGATCTCGAGTACACGCTCGAAATGGCGCGGCGGCTGGAGCCCGTGAAACTCTACTGCATCGAGGAGCCGCTCTCGCCCGACAACCTGACGGGCTACGAGCGGCTGGTGCGCGAGATCAGCAGCACCCGGATTGCGAGCGGCGAGCACGAGTACACCCATCACGGGTTTGCCGAGCTGATTCGCCACCAGGCGGTCGACGTACTGCAGCCCGATGTGACCTGGTGCGGCGGCGTCACCGCCGTGAGAAAAGTTGCGGCGATGGCCGCGGAACATGGGCTTGAGTTCACGCCGCACCGGGGCGGCAGTTTGTTCGGTCTTCCGCTGTGCCTCTCCTCAACCCAATGCCAGTGGGCGGAGAGCTTCGGCACGAACGAACCTTCCTCCGAGCTGATGGCCGCCATGATGTCGCCGTATCGGGATGGCTTCTACTTTCCGTCGGAGCAGCCGGGCTTCGGCACCACGTTGACCGAGGAGATGATCAAGCGGCACCTCGTGGCCTAGCCGGGGGATCCGCAGGTCGAGCCGGCGAAAGCCTGCCCAGACCTGGTACAGGATGGACGGGAGCCGAGCCGGAGATTTACCGGATGCCTGGATCTGCGTGGCTGCGAGCGTGAGCGAGTGGCGGAGAGCCGCAACCAAAGTGGAGGGCTGAGCTCCGCCGAGGCCGCTCCTGGAAGGGACGAGCCAGAGTTGAGCCCGAAGCCAGGAAGCCAGGAATCGATCTTCGAGCAGGAAGATCGGGGAGGGGGAAGTTGAAAGCCCACTCGCTGGCGCTCTTGGCCACCGATCTGAAGCGCATCTCCGATTCGTAGCTTCCTGGTTTCAGGCTCC
>CAINHV010000333.1 GCA_903848965.1 uncultured Opitutia bacterium
CTGGTGGACAGGCGGATCGTCGCAGAAGGCACGACGGCTGGCTGTGCAATTTTTGGGATTTCCGGCGTGAATCGTGTCCCGGGAACCGATCCTCTCGCGCGGAGGGAAGCGAAGCTTGTGCACGTAGCCTTGGTCGCCCGCGGCGTGAGCAACGGGACCGCTTCAGGCGAAGCCCTGAGGGAAATCTCTGCCATGGCTCGTGCGACCGATTCCTAGCTTAATGGCTTCAGGCCCACAACCGATCTTCCCGTGGAGACAAGAGGGGTCATGTCAGGACGTAGGACAGTCCCTCGTAAAGAGGAGGTGCTTTGCCGGCCGCGAGGCCGTCACCGTTCGCATGGGGTCGGACTACGTCGTGCCTGCGGCCTGGGCGGTACGCATGAGTCGGCCTCACGCGCTGTTCGTTTCGTGCGGACCCCCGCAGTCAACTTCCCGGGTTCTCCTATGTCCTGACATGACCCCGTCGGACCGGAAGAGCTTTTGACCGCGGATGTCTCGGATACTGCGGATACCCAGCCACGCCAGCCGATGAATGCGCCAGCTTCGCCCCGCGGAGCGGGTCCCTCTTGGCGCATTCGTCGGGTTCGGATCGTCCGGGCACTCCTCCTTGTTTGGATCCGACGAACACCGATCGAAGCGACCAAGCGCGCCGCGCGCTGCCGCGCGCTTCGATCATCTGGCTCGGATGTCTTTATCCGCGCTATCCGCGTAATCCGCGGTGCCTGATTGAAATTCAGGCCGCCCGCTGTAGCCACGAGCGCCCGGGGCGCCTGAACGGGGCGCCTGAACGGGGTCATATCGAGAATCGAAAATCTCGCCCTGATCGTGTCGGGGTCATGCAACGGTTCGGCGGAGCGCGATTGGCGGTCGGCGTGAGAGCTGGCGCCGAGCGCCGGCCTCTTGGATCGCAAGCTTAGCGTGGAATTGGCCGGGGCGTGCTATCACGTCCCCAACCGCGGCAATTATCGGACTGATTTTCTTAACGCCGGCGGGGCCGGCGGAGTCCGCTTCAGCCAGAGCGGCGCGACTGAGTCGCGGGCGTTCCAGGCGGTCTTGTCTCGATTCTCGATATGACCCCGTATCGGCTCCCGCCTCGATATGACCCCGTATCGGCTCCCCGTATCGGCTCCCGTCGAGTCCTGACCCCGTCGAGTCCGCCCCGGCCGAAACCTCTGTGTCTTCGTGCCTTCGTGGTTAAAGGCTCGGGGATTGGGTCCGAACCAAGCCGGTTTAACCACGAAGACACGAAGTTCACGGAGCAATCCGGGGACAATCGGCCGGATCTTCATGCAGGATTGAGCCTCGGTATCCGCGCCCTCCACGTTGAAACTGGATTGGCGGCCGCGCGCTGATTTCGCGCATCCTTAGCCAAAATCTGCGCCGGGTCAGGGCTCGTCGTGGCCGCGGAGAGTCCGAGAATTCGATCCACCCCACCGCGCCCCCCTCCCGGCTGCGCCCCTCAGCCCTCGAACAACTTCACATGCTTCGCCATCTGCTTCTCCAGGCTGCCGCAGACCAGATCGCACAGCTTGAAGATCGAGGGATCCGCGATCGCATAGAAAACCTGCAGGCCTTCCTTGCGCCGGCTGACGAGGCCCGCGGCGGCGAGCATCTGCAGGTGCCGCGAGACATTGGCCTGCGTGCCGCCGCTGGCCTCGACCAGCGCATTCACCGGCTGCTCCGCCGCCATCAGCAGTTGCAGCAGGCGCAGCCGCATCGGCTCGCCGAGCACGGCGAACCGGCGGGCGACGAGGTGGAGGGCGCCTTCGGAGAGGGAGGAGGTCTTGGCCATGACGAAACGAAACCCAGGCTTGACTCTTATTCAAGCATATCCATACATGCTCATATAGTTTTACTCGCCCATGAAAATCGAATCCTTCATCCGCGCCCTCGCCGGCACCGTCGTCCTCGCCAGCCTCGCCCTCGCCCACTTCGTGCACCCGGGCTGGCTGCTCCTCACCGCCTTCGTCGGCCTGAACCTGCTCCAATCCGCGTTCACCGGCTTCTGTCCGCCGTCCCTGGTCCTTCGTCAGCTCGGCTGGCTCGGTGACGACGGCATCATCCACTTCGGCGGCCGCCGCTAATCCCGGACCGGAGTGCCACCCGAGGAACAGGTCCTCACGCTCAACTCTCAGCTCTCAACCCTCAGCTCCCGGCCGCCCACCCATGACCTCCCTACCGCGTTTCGTCATTCCGATCCTCCTCGGTACCGGCCTGGGCGCTCTCATGGGCTACTTCGGTCAATGCACCTCGGGCACCTGCCCGCTCACCTCCACCTGGTGGCGCGGTGCGCTCTACGGCGGCGTGCTCGGCCTCATCTCCGCCTTCGCCGGTCGCTGAACGTCCTCCCGAGGCACCTTTCCTCCTTCTCGGTCTCCCGCCCACTCCGCGTTGAATTTTCCGCCCATGAAGTCCATTTCCGTCCTCCTCCCTTTCCTGTTGGCCGTCGTGGGTTGCTCCCGCCACGAGCCCACGGCTCCCATCGGCGGTAACCTGCCGGCCGTCCCGGTCCGCCTCGCTCCGGTCCAGGCGGGGGACGTCCCACAGTTCACCGAGATTGCCGGCACCGTGCGCCCCGTCCGGCGCGCTGTCCTCGCCGCCCGGGTCATGGGCGCGATTACCGATCTTCCGATCACCCTCGGCCAGCGCGTCGGGGCGGGCGCCATCCTGGTCAAGATCAACGCGGCCGACACCGAGGCCCGCCTCGCCCAGGCCCGCGCCGGGCTCAGCGTCTCCCGCCGGGATCTCGAGCGGGAACGTTCCCTCCTCGCGAAGGCCGCCAGCACGGCCGAGACCGTTCGCAATCTCGAAGACCGTCTCACCGGCGCCGAAGCCGCCGTCCGCGAGGCCGAGGCCAACCTCGGTTACGCGGAAATCCGCGCGCCGTTTGCCGGTGTGATCGCCCGCCGCCTGGTCAACGCCGGCGATCTCGCCGCGCCCGGCCAGCCGCTCCTCGAGCTCGAGGAAAGCACGAACTTCGAGATCGACGCCTTCATTCCCGCGTCCCTCGCCGTCGGACTCACGCCGGGCTC
>CAINHV010000334.1 GCA_903848965.1 uncultured Opitutia bacterium
CGGAAAATCTTGGTCGAAAAGCACCGCGGGAATTTCAGATTTCTTGGGAAACTCGATCACAGCAAGTGCCACCCGCTTCGTGGCAGTCGGACGCAAGTATCAATTTTCATCAGCCAGTTTCTTAACGGGCATCGTCTCTTCGCTTGACGGTGTAAACTGGGTCGAGGTCTCAACGAACAGAACTGAATCCCTTGAAGGCGTCGCATTCGGATTCGGTCGCTTTGTCGCGGTCGGGGAAAAAGGGATAATTTGGTCTTCCACCGACGGACTGAGTTGGTCTTCGGTCGCGTTGACCAGTGGCAAGGATCTGAAAGAAGTCCGTTTTGACGGGTCAATTTTTCTAGCAGTGGGAGACTCCGGCACTGCGGCAGTTTCTACAGATGGCGTAACCTGGGAGGATCGCAGTCTACGCGATAGCAACACAAACGCCGCAGGCATATCTTGGTTCAAGGATACGGGCGGAAGGGGGCTCGCCCTGATTAACGGGAAATGGATCGTAGCGACAGGTTGGGGGTGGGGGTCGCCCGGGGGCAGAAGTATTTTTTGGAGTTCAATTAACGCTAAAGATTGGACAATTATACCGGGGACATACGTGGCGGGCGATTATTATCTAGATCGACTTGCGGCTATCGGAGAAAAGACCGCGGCGTTACTGTTTCCGCACAAAAACTCGGAACCCAAAATTTACTTTTCTTCTAACGGCAAAGAGTGGATCGAGAAATCACTTGGCTTCCCCGGGATGGGCGCTTTGTGGTCTGGCGCGGAGGGTAAAGGACGTGTCGTCGTGGTGGGAGATAATGGACTAATATTCGCTACCGCCGACGGTGCATCGGCTCTGGCCCAGCAGCCTCAATCGCAAGCCGTGGCCCTGGGAGTATCCGTCTCATTTCAAGTCGTGGCATACGCCACGGGACCGTTCACCTACCAGTGGAGAAAAAACGGGACTGCGATCACGGGCGCTACGAGCGCAACGCTCTCCATTCCATCCGTCACGGTGGCGGATGCTGCCGACTACACCGTTGCGGTGACCAATGGTCGCGGTTTCACGATCAGCACCCCAGCCACCCTGACCCTGAACGTGGCTCCGGCGTTAACGTCGCAGCCGGCCAGCCGCATCGCCTCGGTCGGGAGCAACGTGGTGCTAAGTGCAGCAGCATCAGGTTCGCCGACCCCGACCTTTCAGTGGCTGAAGGACGGCGCGCCGATTGCAGGGGCGACATCCGCAACACTGAACCTCAGTTCCATAACGAAGAATGATGCGGGGGCCTATTCGGTCAGAATTTCTAATGTCGCGGGCAACGCCGTGAGTTCGGCGGCTAACCTCACGATCACGCCTGCGAGTGTCTTGTCCAATCTCTCGATCCGCACGACCATGGTCAGCGGTCAAACGCTCATCGTTG
Organism: uncultured Opitutia bacterium; assembly: GCA_903848965.1. GTDB lineage: Bacteria > Verrucomicrobiota > Verrucomicrobiia > Opitutales > Opitutaceae > ER46. The sequence goes on from CAINHV010000334.1 coordinate 1,401, forward strand.
GCGCGGTCATCGATGGGGGTAACAAGAATATCCTGCTGCGCGCGGCGGGGCCGGCCTTAAACCAATACGGACTCGTGGGAATGGCCGATCCCAAAATCGACCTCTATACTACCGGAATATTACCCTTGGCACTGAATGACGACTGGCCGAGTTCCCTCGCTTCGACGTTTCAGTCCGTCGGAGCCTTTGCGTTCGCAGTGGGTTCGCGAGACGCGGCCATGAGCCTGCCGGTTGCAGGCGGCTTTACAGTACAAGCCCGAGGATCAGGCCCTGGGACAATCCTCGTTGAAGCCTACGACACCGCTGGAGGAATGCTGCCTCGCCTCGTCAATCTTTCAGGCAGGTGCCAAGTCGGCGTTGGCGCAAATATCTTGATTGTGGGCTTTGCCATCAGAGGCACAGGTAGTAAGCAGGTGTTGATCCGGGCAATTGGTCCGGGAATTGTCGGATTTGGGGTACAAGGCGCCTTGACGGACCCAACCATGAAGGTGATCGACGGCAGCGGGGTTGTGGTAGCCGAAAGCGACAACTGGAACGCCACGCTCGGGACAACATTCGCACAGGTCGGTGCGTTTCCGCTAAGCATCGGCAGTAAAGACGCAGCCATACTTGTGAGCTTGAATGCGGGACAGAGCTACACCGTCCACGTTTCAGGGGTAAGCGACAGTACAGGCGAAGCGCTAGTCGAAGTCTACGAAGTGTTTTGAGCCGAAGAGTCTAGTTGGCAGCCGCGAACCCGCCCATTGCGGGCCGTTTTCCCCTATGGTGAGGTTGAGTTGGGACAGGCACATGACTCCGCGTGCCGAATCCGCGACCAGAGGCCGTAGAATAAGGCTACCCCCTGAGAAAGAAGCCTGGACCCAAGCCCCACTCTGAACACGGCTACCGTCAGCGCCTGGGCGGTTATTCACGAGACCCGACAGTCTCAGCCAAGACCAATCGTATACAGACCTTGTTGCGCGATGTTTATTCTTTGTCCGTCGGGCGGATTATGGACGCTCTCATGGACTTTGCGTGCGAACGCCCGGATTTCCAGATTTCGCTCAAAGGGCAGCGTCGGCGGAGCCGCGAGCCCCTGTAAAAGAGTGGGTTTCCATCGAACGCCCTAGTCACTCCTTTTAGCCATTGAAAGCGGCCTTGTGCTCCTTGGCTAAAGCAGCGTTGTCCGCATCTGCTTCTCTAAGCGAAGCCGCCCCTCCCTTAATCATAACTTTATGTACCCGATCCGCTGTCCAACGGACCGGGATCACCGCCCACGGTCTGGTCTTTTTGCTTGGCCCAGACTAACACCCAAGGCGGCTCAAATTTTCGGGGTCAGGTCAGTGGCGGGAATCAAACCCGCCAGCAGGCGGAGGGCGGGCGTCGCCGGCCGGTCACTCGCCGACCAATTGCGCGCCCTCGAGCGCGAGCAGGCGCAACTTGGTCGAAATTCCACCCGGGCCGGAAAAGCCAGTCATCTTGCCGGTCGCGGCGACGATCCGGTGGCAGGGGATCAGGAGCGGCCACGGGTTGGCACCGAGCGCGGTGCCAACGGCGCGGCTCGCGGCCGGGGGCTGGCCCAGCACCGCGGCGATCTCCCCGTAGGTCGAGGTGCAGCCGGCCTTCACGGTCAGCGTGGCCTGGAGGACGGCGCGGTGAAATGCCGCCACGCGTTCAAAATCGAACCGCACATCGGCGAAGTCCTGGGCTTCACCCGACAGGTGGCGCTGGACACGCACAATGATGTCGTGGACCCACGCGGGAGGGTCCGCCTCGGTGTCGCCACCGGAGCGCCGCTCCGGATCCGGGAGGAGAAAGCGGGTGAGACCGGCATCCGTCCAGGCAATGGCGCAGGTGCCGAGTGGCGTGGAGAACGTGGCGTGGGGCATCGCTTCGACTCGTTGGCCGGTACCTTGACGCCGTCACTTGGGGCGACGAGGCAAATCCACGATCGCGACCAAGCTCCCACCCAATGACTGGCGGCGGCGTTGAAGGTTGCGTCGCGGAAGGCGAGCGTTTCGTGTCGCTCCGATTGCCCATGTCCAACCGGTTCTACACGGACTTTGACAGCGAAGCGCTCGGGGGGACCCGCAAGCGCGATTATCGCACGGCCTTCCAGGTGGATCGCGATCGGATCATCCACGCCCATGCGTTCCGGAAGCTGCAGTCGAAGACCCAGGTCTTCCTCTCCGGCGAATACGATTTCTACCGGACCCGGCTGACGCACTCGATGGAGGTCGCGCAGATCGGGCGCTCGATTTGCGGCTACCTGCTCGCCCGCGGCGCGCCGTTGCGGGGCGATTTCCACATCGACAGCGATCTGGTGGAGGCCGTCTGCCTCGCCCACGATCTGGGGCATCCACCGTTCGGCCATTCCGGCGAACGCACGCTGCAGGAGCTGATGGCGGGCTGGGGCGGGTTTGAAGGAAATGCGCAGACGCTGCATCTACTCACCGAGACCCTTTACCAGAACGAGCAGGGCGTCCGCGGCATGGCCCCGACGCGCGCGCTGCTCGATGGCGTGCTGAAGTATAAGAAGCTGTACCGCGAGTTTCCGACCCCGCCGCGCCATCACTTCCTCTACGACCCACAGGAGCGGCACCGGGAATTCGTACTGGGGGGAATCCCGATTCCGGCCGCGTTGCACGAGGGCGAGAAGCTCAACGCCTTCAAGAGCGTCGAGTGCCAGATCATGGACTGGGCGGACGATGCCGCGTATTCGCTCAACGACATCATTGACGGCGTCACGGCCGGGTTCCTGACGGTGGAACGGATCGAGGCATGGGCGGCGGGTGAGGCGATCGATGCCGAGCGCCAGCGCTGGCTCGATCAGTTGCTGCTCGCGATTCGCGGCGATCGACTCGAGGGCGAGTTCGCGCAGAAGGTCGGCCACTTCATCACGGCGTGCCGTTTGCGGGAGCGCACCAATTTCATGGCGGAGAAGTCGAACCGCTACCGGTTTAATCTCGTGGTGGCCCCGGCAGCGGAGCGCGAGGCCGCGTTCTACAAGAAGATAGCCAACGACATCATCTTCGAGAGTCCGCAGCTCCAGCAAATGGAACACAAGGCGCGGCGGGTGCTGTTCGATTTATGGGAATCGTGCTGGCGCAACTACGTCGACCAGGGGCCAAGGGTGATCCACATCCTGCCGCCGCGCGTCGGCCGGCTGATCGCGGCCGAGACGACGCCAGCCGGCAAGGCCCGTCAAATCTGTGACTGGCTCGCGGGCCTCACGGACGGGATGATCGTCCGGACGTACCAGCGTTTGTTCAACCCGGACTTTGGCAGCCTGCGGGATTTGAGTTAGGATCTGGCGGAAACGCTCAACGCTTAACGCCCAACTTTTAACGCTCAAGTAGCGGCGTGTCTCCGACCGGCGAAAAATTTATCGTGGTACGAACTTCGCCGGTCAGAGACCGGCGCTACGGGACCACACCTCACTTGAACGTTCAGCGTTAAAAGTTGAAAGTTAAGCGTTGGCTCGCGATCCCGATCAAATAACGGCAGCGGCCCTAGCGGCAGGATTCACTGCGCCAGCCGGCTCTCCATGTTGAGCCGCAGCGTTTCCAACTGGCTTTCGGGCCCCTGGAAGATGTCGAACGGGAACACCCGGTGCCGGAGCATCTCGTTGTACGCGGCCGAGCCGCTGAGCGAGTCGAGCTGCATGCCGGCGAGGTATTGCAGCCGCAGGTTGCGGTCGCGGTTGATTTCGGCCCCTGCCAGCCAGGTGCGAAGATCCGCGTAACGACCGGCGTAGGTCGACAGCAGTTGCAGGGGCGTGCCGAGGGCGAGGGGATTCAGCGACTGGACCACGCGCGCATGGTCCGGGCGCTGGAGGCGCTGCTGCAGGGCGGGCAGGTCCACCAACAAGGGCTTTTCCTGGCCCAGCATGACCGTGTCGTAGCCGTAGCCTTCATCGTCGTTGCCCCAGATCGTGCCCTCGGGAAAGACCGAGAAGAAGGTGGCGATCTCGCTCTGCACCACCGCGCGATCGGATTCGTAGAACGGCACCCATTGCGTGACCAGTCCTCCGGGATTCAGGCGCGCGCGGCAGAGCTCGAAGTATTCCTTCGAATAGAGGACGGCGGAGCCTTTGACCCACGGATGAATCGGGTCGGAGGTGATGATGTCGAATTTCTCCGTGGTGGTGGCGATGAAGTGGCGGGCGTCATCGTAGACGACCTCGACCCTCGGACTCCGGAGGACGTCGTAGTTTTCCCGGCTGAAGAACTCCGCCACCACACGTGGGATGAGCGGTTCGATGTCGCAGATCACGATCCGCTCGATCGATGGGTGCACGATGAAGGTGCCGGCCGTGACGCCGGCGCCGCAGCCCACGATCAGCACGGACTTGGGATTGGGGTGCAGGAGGGCGGGGATGTGCCCGAGCATGCGCTGGAGGCGCATGTCCTTCTCGAGACTCGAGGCCTCGGTCTTGCCGGCGACGTGGAAGAAGCGCGAGCCGTCGGGGGTCTCGGAGACTGCGACCGAGGAGTTCATGCCCTCGCCGAAGAAAAGGGACTTCGAATCATAATCGGTGGTGGCGATCTGGCGGCCGTAGGCGACGAGCTCCCAGGGAATCCGCGGCAGCTTCAGGCTGACCAACATGACCGCGATCACCGCAAATCCCGCCACCAGAGAACCCGTGGCTCCGCGGGGGCGATACACAATCAGTGCGCTCACGAGCGAAAGGACGATCAAGGCCATCTGCGCGTGCTGCGTGCCCAGCGCCGGGATCAGCAGCATGCTGGCCAGCACGGCCCCGCCGATGGCGCCCAGCGTGTTGGCGGCATAGGCCTGGCCGACACTCCGGGCGGCATCGCCACCGGGGCTGGTGGTGGCGGCAAGCGCGAGCGGAAAACTGGCGCCCCACAGCACGGCCGCCGGCAGGATGGCCCAGGCACAACGGAGGAGGTCGCCGCGGAACTTCATCCAGGGATTCGCCAGCTCGAGTTCGGTCATGGTCCAGAACGGCAGTGACAACGCGATCGCGTACGCCGCCCAGGCGATCGTGGCGACCTGCAGGACCTGGCAGCAGGCGAGGGCGAGACGGGGACGGCGGATGCGCTGGCTTAGCGCGGCGCCGGTGCTGCTGCCCAAACCGAGGCCCGTGAGAAAGACCGCGAGGATAATCGAGAACGTGTACACGGTCGCGCCCAGCAGGAGGGAAAGGTTCCGGGCCCAGATGACCTCCGATGCCAGCGCACAGAACCCGGAGATTCCGATCGAAAGCAGAACCGGGCCCGACGTCTGCGATCGCCCCCGAGCGGGCGCCGGCGCCACCTCGGGGGTCGGGACAGGTTGATACGGCGCGAACCGCGCGATCATCAAGGCGAGGAGCGCGACGATGACGTTGAGCGCCACGGCGCAATAGGTGGCCGTCATCACGTCGTGGAGACGAAGCAGGTAGAAGCCCGCGAGCAGGCAGCCCACGACGGCACCGACGGTGTTGCCGCCGTAGAAGTACCCGAGCCACGACACGCCGCGGGGGGTGGTCTCGACGCCGCGCGCAATCGCCGGAAGCGTTGCGCCCATCAACACGGTTGGCGGGAGCAGGCAGCCCGCACAGATCAGGGCCCGAAGGAGAATCCCCGGCATCCCGTGGCCGAGCATACTGGTATAGAGATGTCCGGCGATCGGCACGGCGATCGCCACCCCGAGTGCGGCCAGCGCGATGCCCAACTCGAGCACGGCGTAAACCCGCAGCGGGTGATAGCGGGCCGACACCAGGCGGGGCAGCACGAGGCTGCCGAGACACATACCGCCCATGAAGGTCCCGAGCAGGACGGCCAGCGACACCGCCGACGACCCGATGACGAGCTGGAGAAGCTGGAACCAGACGATCTCGTAGATCAGCGCGGCGCATCCGCTCCCGATGAAAAGCAGCAGCAGGAGGGGCAGGTGTCGGGCGACCGAGCGGGAGGACTGGACTGGTGGGGCGGAAACGGAATTCATGCCGTCAGGCGAGTGGGAAAGGGGGCGAACCAGCCGGGTGGCGGACCCGCAGGGAGTGCTGCCGGCCACGGCCAGGAGTCGAAGCTTGTGGGGGCGGCATTGCGGGCGTTCGAACATATAATGCCATGGCACACCTGACGCGCCCGGTCGGCGGCGGTTGCGGGCGATGTCCAGTCGAGGGACGCCGCCGGGAGTTTTCCAATGGCCCGCTTCCTTTCCAGATCGACCGGCGGCGGGGCTCGGTCGCTTGAAACCGCGCGCCACCTGCCTTGGTTTGGCTTGTGCGAACTGAACTTTGCGTGGCTAATCGCCCGCACGCGATGAAGGCAAAACCCTGTGCGTGGCTGGTGTGTCTTTCCCTCCTCGTTGGCGTGGCGCCACGACTCGTCGGCGCCGAGGAGCCCGTCGCGGCCGAGGCGCGGCTGCTCGGCCAAATCCGCCAGCTCACCTTCGAGGGGCGGAGGAGTGGAGAGGGCTATTTTTCGCCGGACGGCAAAGCGCTCGTGTTCCAAAGCGAGCGCGAGGCCGGCAATCCGTTTTATCAGATCTATCTTCTCGACCTCGAGTCGGGTGACACGAGCCGCGTTTCTCCTGGCGCGGGCAAGACCACCTGCGCCTTCATCCGACCCGGCACCGACGAGGTGCTCTTTGCCTCCACGCACCACGATCCCGAAGCGGCGGCGAAGCAGAAGGCCGAGTTGGAGATGCGCGCCTCCGGCAAGGAGCGGCGCTATTCGTGGGACTATGACGAGACGATGGATATTTTCGCCGCGCGGCGCGACGGCACCGGGCTGCGCCGGCTGACCTCGAGCCGCGGCTACGATGCGGAGGGCGCCTACTCCCCGGACGGGAAGCTGATCGTGTTCTGTTCGCTCCGCAGTGCGTTCGAGCAGGGCGCGCTTTCGGCGGAGGATCAGAAGCGGCTCGAACTCGATCCCGCGTGGTTCGGGGAAATCTATGTGATGAACGCCGACGGAACCAATCAGCGGCGGCTGACCAATACTCCGGGCTACGACGGCGGACCGTTTTTTTCGCCTGATGGCGAGCGCATCATCTGGCGCCGATTCGACGACACGGGGGCGGTGGCGGACGTTTTCACCATGAAGCTGGATGGATCGGACGTGCGGCGGCTGACGCAGTTCGGCTCGATGTCATGGGCGCCGTATTTTCATCCCTCCGGGACGTATGCGATTTTCGCCTCGAACAAACTCGGGTTCGGCAACTTCGAGCTCTACCTCGTGGATTCGGCCGGCCAGCGCGAACCCGTGCGGGTGACGCACACCGATGGGTTCGACGGGCTCCCGGTGTTCTCGCCGGACGGGAAGAAACTCTGCTGGACCTCCAACCGCACCGCGGACAAGGCCTCTCAACTTTTCCTAGCCAACTGGGATCACGCCGCCGCGCTCGCCGCGTTGCAGGCCGCCCCGGGGGCCACCGCCCCGTCGAAGGTCACGGCTTCGCCCACGGCCGGCGCCGGCCGGCTCACCGCGGCCATTGCGGCGGACGACCTCCAGGCGCACGTCACCCATCTGGCTTCGGATGCGCTGGAGGGCCGGCTGGTCGGATCTGAGGGCAGCCGGCTCGCGGCGGACTATATTGCGGCCCGGTTGAACGACGCGGGCCTGACGCCGATGGGCGAGAACGGGAGCTTCTTCCAGAATTTCGAGTTCAACTCCGGGGTGCGGATGGTCGCGGGAGCCAATCGCCTCCGGTTGAGCGCCGGCGCGGGCGCGGCGCCGCAGGAGTTTGCGCCGGACCAGGATTTTCGACCGCTCTCGTTTTCCGATAACGGCGATCTCGAGGGCGAGGTGGTCTTCGCGGGCTACGGCCTGACGGTGCCGGGCAAGCTGGGCGAGGGCTACGACTCGTACGCGGGTCTCGACGTGAAGGACAAGATCGTCCTCGTCCTGCGCTACGTGCCGGAAGCCGTGGAACCGAAGCGCCGCGCCGAGCTCAACCGCTACGCCGGGTTGCGATACAAGGCGATGATCGCGCGGTCGCATGGCGCGAAGGCCCTGCTGGTGGTCACGGGACCGAGTTCGCCGAACGCGGGGGAACTGGTGGCGTTGACGATGGATTCGATCCTGGCGGGTTCGAACATCGTGGCCGCTTCGATCAGCGGTCGGGTCGCGGGTGCGCTGCTCGCCGCGACCGGAAAAAATCTCAAGACGCTCCAAGCGGAACTCGATCAGGAGAATCCCCACGCTGCCGACGTGCGCTTTGCGGTGCCGAATGTCCGGATCGAGCTGACGTCGCGCGTCGAGCGGATTAAGAAGACGGATCGAAACGTGGTGGCGGTCATTCCACCGGCGAACGGCGGCGCGGCTCCGGTCGAGTACGTGATGCTGGGCGCCCACTATGATCACCTGGGCCGCGGCGAAACCGGCGGTTTTGGGATCAAGGGCGAGGAGAACCAGATTCACAATGGCGCCGACGACAATGCCTCGGGCGTCGCCGCGATGCTGGAACTGGCCGCCGCGCTGGCGCAGGACCGGCGGGAGCGTCCGGCGGACTTTTCCCGGGGCGTCATCTTCAGTTTCTGGTCAGGCGAGGAACTCGGCCTGGTCGGCTCAACTCATTTCGCCGAAAAACCGCTGACTCCGTTGCCGGGGGTGAGCGCCTACCTCAATTTCGACATGGTGGGCCGGCTGCGCGAAAACAAGCTGACGTTGCAGGGAGTGGGGTCCTCCACCGCGTGGAAAAAACTTATCGAACGGCGGAATGTGGCGGCGGGTTTCAACCTCACCCTGCAGGACGATCCCTATCTGCCGACGGACACGACGCCCTTCTATCCCAAGGGCATTCCGGTTCTGGCGTTCTTCACCGGCAGTCACGAAAACTATCACCGTCCGGCGGACGACACCGACACGTTGAACTACGAAGGCCTTGAGCGAATCGGACGTTTCGCGCGGCAGCTCACGCTGGACCTAGCGAAGGACGGACCGCGGATCGACTACGCGAAAGTGGAGCGGACGGCGGGGAATGCGGGCAGCCGCGACACGGTGCGGGCGTACCTCGGGACGATTCCCGACTACGCCTCTGATCTGGCAGGGGTGAAACTGACCGGCGCGCGCGGCGGCAGTCCGGCCGACAAGGCGGGGCTGAAGGCCGGCGACGTCATCGTGGAATTTGCCGGGCAGAAGATCGCGAACATCTACGACTACACCTATGCGCTCGACGCCGTGAAAATCGGGGAGCCCGTGAAGGTGGCAGTGATGCGGGACGGTCGTCGCCTCGAGGTTTCGATTGTGCCCGAAGCCCGGCGCTGAGGAAGCCGCTTCGCCAGGCCCGCTGAAGAGCGGCAGCCCGGCTCCAAGCGGCTTCCCCGCTTAGATCGTGTCGTGTACTTCCAACCAATGCGGGCAATTGGAGGGACGAGGTCCCACGAGTCCGAAACCATGACGCAATACCATCGGCCTCGACGGAGCTCGGCCCTC
>CAINHV010000335.1 GCA_903848965.1 uncultured Opitutia bacterium
CCAGTCGGAGACTGGCGCTATTCGGGAGCCCAGCTCTACATTCCGAACCTTTGTGTCTTCGCGGTTCAACTGCCTAGCTTGGCATCCGCGTCATCCGCGCCATCCGCGGTCAAAGTCCGGTGCCTAGGATTTCGGTCACACCGAAATCCCTAGCCTCCACCCAATCGCCCGCGACTTGATTCTGAATCCGCAGGCCCAGACCGACCCAGGCCGCACCCGCCGGCGGAACTCCCGCCTGGCGCAGTGTCACCCACTCCGGCCAGTCGCCGTCGGGTAAACGTACCATCTTGAATCCGAGATGCCGCTCCTTCGCATCGAGCCAGGAGAACACCAGGTGCACCGCCGTCCCCGGCGACACTCGGCCACGCACCGTGATCGCCGACTGCTGCATGGCGTCACGTTCGCTACTTCCCACAGCCGGCATCGGCGCCCATTGCGACACCGTGGTGTCCTTGGTCCCGCTGATCCGCACCGCCCGCTCCTTTTCATCGCCGACCAATTCCGCGCGATGAAATTGCGAAGGCTCCACCTGGCTCCGCCATTCGGGCGGCAAGGCGACACCGTACGGCAGACCAGCAATCACTCGGCCGGGCCTCACGTCGCCCGTCATCGCTGGGTTGCGAAGGAGCTGGCGCAAACCGGAGGACGGAGGTCGGTCGGCGGTAGCCGGGATTCCCCCGGAATTCTCCTCCGACGAAATCGCCTGCCATAACGCCGCCACGTTCGGCTCATCCAAAATTGTAGGGCCGGCGCTCGTCGCCGGGCCTTTTTCCGAACGGCTTTCCGATCCGCCTTTCGGCCCGCCGGCAAGCGGCGGCCCTACAATCGAGCCCCCGCCGGGCGGCGCGACCGCCGTGCCCGCGGGCACAGCCCGCCACATCGCGAAGAGCGCCAACGCCAGCGGGTCATCTTTGAGGTAGTCGTCCCATCCAAACCGCCGCACCGCCAGCGGATCGGCGCGCTGGAGTTCGGTGACGTAACGAACGAACGCCCGACGCTCCTCGAGATAACCTTCCAAGGCCTCGGCCAGCTCCGTGGCCGCCGGCGATGCAGCCAGTGCGAGCCGTTTCACTTGATCCCGCGCGGCCTGAAACCCCAGGAACCGCTCCGTCACCCCGAAGGCCGCACTCACCTGCTGCACCCGCGCCCGCGTCCGGCCGAAGGATGCGTCGCGCTGCGCCGCGTCGATCAATTGCCGCAACTCCCGCACCGCGGGCACCGGAAACACCACCGCCTGCGATTGATTGCGGAAATGCTTCAACCAATACGGCGGCCCGGGCTGCGCCATCCAGAGTTCCTCGCAGCGCTCGAAGAATCGTCGCATCGGTGCCGCCGCTTCCCGGAAATACCTCGCGTAGTATTCATCCAGCAACGCCGTCACCGACTGCTCCGGATCCTGCAGCAACTGCGCCGTCAGCCAAGGCATCGGACCATCGAGGCCCCAGTTGGCATACACCTCGGCATAGTAATCCGTGAAACCAACCTGCCGCGCGTGCCGGAGATTTTCCGCCAGCAGTTGCGTATGGATCCGCGGAATCAGGAAGCCGCCACCGTAGAGGTAGTCATACATGCCGAGGCGGCGGTCGGAGGTCGGAGGCCGGAGACCAGAGGCCGGCACTCCGGTCCGCCCTCCGCCGTCAGTCGTCTGTTGTCCGTCGTCCGCCATCCGTCCTCCGTCCTCCGTC
>CAINHV010000336.1 GCA_903848965.1 uncultured Opitutia bacterium
CGGCGCCGACATCCTCTTCGACAACACCTACGTCTCGACCAACCAGACGATCAACACCGGCACCGACCGCAGCGTGCGGTCTCTCTCGTTCGACGCCCCGTCTGATTTCACGCTCAACAACAACACCTTCACTTTCGACAACCAGGGTGTCCCCGGCTTCTCCGGCGTTTCCGTTTCCCAGACCCGCGGCACCGGCACGAATACGATCAACTCCGCCCTGAGCCTTTCCAACGCGATCTTCATCCGGAACAACTCGACCGGCACGCTCAACCTCACCGGCATCGTTAGCGCGGGGACGAACGCAATCACGCTCGACGGCACCGGCATCAACACGACCCTCAGCGGCATCATCTCCGGCACGGGCGCGTCGATCGTGAAGAACGACAGCGGCACCGCGACGCTGACGCAGGCGAACACCTACACGGGTGGCACGACGATCAACAACGGCACCCTGAATGCGAACAACGCAACGGCCCTCGGCTCTGGTACCGTCACCCTGGCGGGCGGCACCTTCGCCTCCACCAACAGCTCCTCCCTGTCCAACACGCTGACCCTGACCGGATCGTCCGGACTTTCCGGTCTCACCACTTCAGGCACGCTGACCCAGACCAATGGGAGCTACACGCTGCGGATGGAGGGCGCGACGCAGAGCGGTAATGTCAATCTCTCTAACGACAATACCGGGCGGACGCTCACCGTGCAGAGCGACACCACGGCCTCGGCGATCAACGGCGTCATCGCCAACGGCGGCAGCGGAGCCGGCAGCCTGGTCAAGACGGGTGCGGCGACGCTGACGCTGGGCGGAGCGAACACCTATACGGGCACCACGACCATCACGGGCGGCACGATCAAGCTCGGCGCCAGCGACCGGCTCGCGGATGCGAGCGCGGTGACCATTGGCGCAGTCGGCACGTTCGACCTCAACGGCAACTCCGAGAAAATCGGAACCCTGACGGCCGCGGGTGGCGCGACGCTGGACTACGGCGCCATCGCCGGCGCCAACACGTTCATCTTCGGTACCTACACCCCTCCCCCGAGCGGCGTAATGGTGGTCAATAATTACGAGAGCGGCGTCGACCGGATGGCCTCGACGGTTGCCGGCCAGACCGTCAGCACGATTTATTTCTCCGGCTTGGGCCTCGCAACGGAGGCGGGCACTCAGACCGCGATGGGTGGCAGCTACGGCAACGCCTACCTCATCACCCCGGTCGCCGTCACCGGCAAGGAGTGGGACGGCAGCTCCAGCAGCACTTGGACCAACAACAACAATTGGACCTCCTCGGGTGAGCCTTCGACGACCCAGATCGCGGTGTTCAATACCCTCGGCGTGGGCCGCACTTCGGCGACCCTCGATTCGGCCCAAACGATCGCGGGCATCCGCTTCGGCACGGGTGCCTCGGTCAACTACAACATCGACGGCGCCTCCCGGCTGACGTTGACGGGCACGCTGCCTTACATCCAGCAGCAGAGCGCGACCAGCCAGACCATCAGCACCACCGGCGGGCTGACGCTGAACGCGAATACCGTCGTCGACATTACCGGGAGCGGCGACCTGACCATCTCGTCGGCCATCACCTCGACGGCAAAGAACCTGATTCGCGATGGCGGCGGCGCCGGCAAGCTGATCCTCTCGGGCAACAACAGCAGCAACACCGGCAGCGTCTTTGTGAACACCGGCGTGGTGCAGGCCGCGAATACCAACGCCCTCGGCACCGGGGCCACGACTGTCTCCTCGGGCGCGTCTCTGGAACTCTCCGGCGGCATCGCGCCGACGAACAACATCTCGATCGCCAGCACCGGAGTCGGCGGCAACGGGGCTATCCGCAACGTCAGCGGCACTAACACCCTTTCCGGCACGATCACCGAGACCGCCGCCGCTACGATTGCCGCGGACACCGGCACGACCCTGAATCTCACGGGCAACCTCACCGGGACCAACGTCAAGACGACTTTCTCGGGTGCGGGGAGCATCAACGTCGCCCAGATCACCACCGGCACCGGTCAGGTCGAAATTTCCAGCAGCGGCACCGTCACCTTTAACGGCGGGGCCACCGCCAACACCTTCACCGGTCTCACCACCGTCAACTCCGGCACGCTCTCGCTCAGCAAGACGGCGGGAACCAACGCCATCTCGACCGGCGGCCTGTTGATCAACGGCGGCAGCGTCAGTCTCGCCGCAGACAACCAGATCGCGAACGGCGCCGGGGTGACGCTCGCGAACTCCGGGACCTTCAACGTCAACGGCCGCACCGAGACGATTGGCCAGCTCAGCACGACAAGTGCGAGCGCCACGACGGCTCTGGGCACCGGCAGCCTGACCATCGCCGGTCCGAACAACACCAATTCGAATTACGCCGGCATCCTGACGGGCGGCGCGGCCAGCAGCCTGAACGTCGGCGGCACCGGCAAGGTCTACCTCTCGGGCAACAGCTCGGGTTTCGCGGGCAGCGTCAATGTCACCAACGGCACGCTGAACGTTTCGGGCTCCAACAGCGTTCTCGGCACGGGCACAGTCAACGTTTCCTCCGTCGGCAATCTCCAGATGCAGGGCGGCATCGCGGTGGCCAACAACATCAACATCAATGGCACCGGCACCTCGGGCAATGGAGCCATCGAGAACTTCGCCGGCAACAACGCCATCAATGGAACCGTGACCGTGGGCGGGAACAGCCGGATTCAGTCCGATGCCGGCACCCTCACGCTCGGTGGTGGCGTGATCTTGGGGTCGAACACGCTGAACCTGGGCGGCACCGGTGACACCAGCATCACCGGCGTCATCTCCGGTCTCGGGGGTCTGACCAAGGACGGCAACGGTACGCTCCGCCTGAGCGGGGCGAATTCCTTCACGGGCACAACGGTCATCACCACCGGCTCCATTGTCGCCGAGGCCGCGAGTGTCTTTAATAATTCCGCCGCACTCTCGATCGGTTCTAGCGGTACGCTCTCGCTACAGGGCCACAGCCAGACCATTGGGAGCCTCGGCGGCTCGGGCAGCCTCGATTTCGGTTCCGGCGCCAGCCTGACCCTGAGCGGCGGTTCCGCCACGTTCTCAGGAACCTTCTCCGGCGCGGGCACGCTCATCCTTGGGCCGGGCGCGACCCTCGTCCTCGGCGCCGACTTCAACAATCCGAACATCAACATCACGCTCGCCGGCGGATCGCTCCTGCTCAACGGCACGACGAGCACCTTTGGCACGCTGAATGTCACCGCCAATTCCGTTCTCGATTTCGGTCTCAACACGGCCTCCGTCCTGAACATGTCCACGGTCACGATGGGCGGCGGCGCCAACCTGACGGTGAACAACTGGGTCAACACCGTGGACTACTTCTTCACCCAGAATTTCCCGGGCGCGACGCCGGACGTGCGGGACGCTCCGCCAATGAACCAGATCGGCTTCGCGGACTTTTCCAACAGCCATACGTTCTGGGGTGGCAACCAGGAGATCACTCCCGCGCCGGAGCCTGCCACTTACGGCCTCTTCTTCATCGGCGGCAGCATCGGGCTGCTGCTCTACCGCCGTTTTCGCCGGTCTAAGGCCGTCGCGGCCTGAGGAGGTCAGGTGCTGAGGGCACGGGCGCAGACTTGCGCCGGGAGGATTCTTTGGAGGGCTGATCTCGGAGCTCGGCCCTCCACCAGTTTCAGGGCTCGTCCATCCAGTGTAGGGCCCGGGCTGGGACGCGTCGAAATTTTGCCGTGGCTTCATCCGGGTCGGCTGACACCATTGTGCCCGCGTGACTCCCGCCCAATTTATCGACCGCCACCCGGAGGCCCTGTTGGGCCGGCTCCAGAAACTAGTCCGCATTCCGACCGTCAACCCGCCCGGCGAGAATTACGCGGAGATCACCTCCCGGCTGGTGGAGGAATTGCAGGGCGTGGGCATGGCGACCCGCCGTTACACGATCCCGAAGGCGGAGCTGAAGGCCTTGCTTCCACCTGAGCAGCACGGGTTTCCACGGTTCAACGTCTTGGGCCGCTGGCCGGTGCGAGGTGCCCGGAAGACGATCCATTTCAATGCCCACTACGATGTCGTCCCGGTCTCGGGCGAGTGGAAACTCGGCGGACCGTTCAGCGGTGCGGTGAAGGACGGCTGGATTTACGGACGCGGGACCTCCGACATGAAGGGCTCCATCGCGAGCCTGATCACCGCCATTCACGCCCTGCGCGCCACGGGCACGCTCCCGCGGATGAACCTCGAGGTGTCGTTTACGGCCGACGAAGAGACGGATTCGGTCCTGGGCACGGGCTGGCTGGTGCAGAACACGCCGATCAAGCCGGATTACGCCATTGTGATGGAGGGCGGCGAGCAGAACGCAGTCTGTTGCGGCCACAATGGCACGGCCTGGTTCGAAGTGCAGGTGCACGGCCGCGCGGCGCACGGCTCGCTGCCTGAGCATGGCATCAACGCCTTGGAAAAAATGGCGGCGCTCGTTCGGTCCCTCGAGGATTACAAGCGCGTGCTCGCCCGCCGGACCTGGCGGACACCCGAGGGCAAGATCATGCGGCCGACGATCAACGTGGGCGGCGTCTTTCACTGTGGCGAGGGGGCGAAGATCAACACGGTGCCGGCGCACGCGAGTTTCACCATCGATCGCCGCGTGCTGGCGATCGAGGACCACGCTGCCGCCGAGCGCGAAGTCAGGGCTTTCCTCACGGCGGCGGCGCGAAAAATCCCGCAGTGCCGGATCACGATCCACAAGATCTCCGAGAACTTCTCCTGCTTTTCGAAGCCGACGCACCCGTTCTTCACCGCGATGGCCGGTTGCGTCACGCGCGTCCGGAAGCAACCCGCCGTCTTCAGTGTGTCGACCGGGTTCAACGACATGCACTTCTTCTCGCACCACCTCAGGATTCCCACCCTCGGCTACGGGCCGGGCGGCGAGGACTTCCACGCCGTGAACGAGCGGGCCAAGGTGAAAGAGCTGCTCGCAAGCGCCAAGATCTACGCGGAGCTCCTCACGGGCTACGCGGGGTAACGGCAGGGAGCACGGCCGTCTTGGTTGGTAGTCCCGCCTTCAGGCGGCGGGCCGCGCTTTCGTTCCGCCTGAAGGCGGGACTACGGACATCCCCCCGCTTATCCTGGGGGGCTCCCGCGGAGCGCAGGGGAGCAGTCTTGTGCTGCGCCCCCTACGTCGCCAGCCCCCGCCGGATCATGCTCACCGCAATCGCGGCGAGCAGCATCGAGATGATCTTCGAGATCGCGCGCATTCCCGTCGGCCGCAGCACCCGCGCGATCTGATCGCTGCAGGCAAAGGCGATGACGACGAGGACCAGGTTTGCAAACAACGCGGAGAGGGCGACTGCCATCCCCAGCGACTGGGCGAGGAGAATCAGGGTCGTTATCAGCGCCGGTCCGGCGATCAGCGGCATGCCGAGGGGAACCACGCCGAAGTCGGCCGGCATCTGGACCGGTTCGACCGCCGAATGAACCAGTTCGCGCACGGCGAGGATGAAGAGGATGCACCCGCCGGCGATCTGGAAGTCGCTCACTGAGATGCCCACGGCCTTGAAGATGTTGGCCCCGAGAAAGAGGAAGAGCAGCGCCACGCCGCCGCCGGTCAGCGTCGCCTGGCGCGCGATTCGCTGCCGCTGCGCCGGCGCCGTCCCCTGACCGAGCCCGATGAAAATCGCCGCGAGCCCGATCGGGTCGATCGCGACAAAGAGCGGGATGAACGCCTGGAGAAATTTTGCCGCGAAATCGGCCATGGGGGCAAGATGCCCACCCGCCGCCCCAAGTCGAATGCCAAGCCCCGCTCACCCCGCCTGGAAGGCCGAGCTCCGTCGAGGCCGCGGCAGCTGACCCTAGTTTGGAGGGCTGAGCTCCGTCGAAGCCGCCGGAACGTTCGGCTTTCGCCCTTGTTTCACCCGGGGAGCCGCGGCAATTTCGCCGTCCCCCCACCATGAAGGTCGACACCAAACTCACCCCGCAGAAGTTGCTCAAGAAAGCCAACCGCGTGTTCGAACTCGCGGGCCAGAAGATCCGCGCCGTCGACGCGACCTGGGATTCCGCCCGGGGCACACCGGTCTTCACCGTCAAGGGACGCTACACCTCGCGCGGCTGGACGGAGTGGACGCAGGGCTTCCAGTTCGGGATGGCGTTCCTCCAGTACGACGCGACCGGGGACCAATCCATGCTGCGGCTCGGGCGCGAGAAGACCGTCCGCTACATGGCGTCGCACGTGTCGCACGTCGGCGTCCACGACCATGGCTTCAACAACATCTCCACTTACGGCAACCTGCGCCGGCTGATGCTCGAGGGTCGGATCCCCCACTCCGCGGACGAACTTAATTTCGCCGAACTGGCCCTCAAGGTTTCCGGTGCCGTCCAGGCCGCGCGTCATGCGACCACCAATTGCCGGACCCCGTGGTCCCCGGTGGACGGCGCTCCGGCCACAAGCGGCCTCGTTCCGAGCGGCTATCTCTATTCTTTCAACGGCCCCCACTCGCTGTTCTCCGATACGATCCGCTCGCTGCGATCACTCGTCCTGGCACACCGCCTGGGACACTCGCTGATGGGCGAAGGCGACAAGCCGATCAACCTCCTGCACCGGGCCATCGAGCACGCGGCCACCACCGCGCGCTTCAACGTGTTCTTCGGGCAGGGCCGCGACAGCTACGACGTCCGCGGGCGCGTCGTGCACGAGTCGATCTTCAATCGCAACGACGGCCAGTTCCGCTGCCCGAGTTCGCAGCAGGGCTACTCGCCCTTCACGACCTGGACGCGCGGCGCGGCCTGGGTCATCTGCGGTTACGCCGAGCAGCTCGAGTATCTCGATGTCGTGCCGGGCGCGGAACTCGATGCGGTGGGTGGACGCGGCGCGGTCACGGATCTATTCCTCGAGACCGCCCGGGCGGCGTGCGACTATTACATCGACGGCTACTCCTCGAAGGACGGCGTGCCTTATTGGGACAGCGCCGCGCTGAACAGTCACCGGCTCGGTGACGTGACGAAGAAACTCGCGGACCCCTTCAACCCGTGGGAACCCGTGGACAGCTCGGCGGCGGCCATCGCGGCCCAGGGTTTCCTCCGGCTGGGGCACTATCTCACCGCCCGCGGTGAAAAGGTGGCGGGGCGGAAATATTTTCAGGCCGGCCTGACCATCGCCAACACGTTGTTCGACGAGCCGTATCTCTCCACGGACGCGAAGCACCAGGGCCTGCTCCTGCACAGCGTCTATCACCGGCCCAATGGCTGGGATTACGTCCCGCCGGGGCAGAAGGTCCCCTGCGGCGAGTCCTGCATGTGGGGCGACTACCACGCGCTCGAGCTGGCGCTCTTCATTTCCCGGCTGGCCGCGGGGAAGTACTACACGTTCTTCTGAGCATTAATCTCTACGACTTCACGCGCCCGGAGCTGCAGGCGCTTTTCGCGCGGTGGGATTTCTCCCCGGTCCACGCGGCGCGACTGTGGAATTATCTCTATCTGGAGCTGGCTGATTCCTTCGGCGCGATGCCGGAGTTGCCGGCGAAGGTGCGCACGCGGCTCGAGGCGGAAGCTCAGATCGGCACGCTGCCCACCGCGTTGGAGACCGAGTCCTCCGACGGCTTTACCCGCAAGTACCTGCTCACGCTTCCCGATGCGGAGCGCATCGAAACGGTCCTGATGCGTTTCACCGGGCGCGTCACTGCCTGCCTCAGCTCGCAGGTCGGCTGCGCGATGGGCTGCGTCTTCTGCGCCACGGGGCAGATGGGTTACACGCGCCACCTCACACCCGGTGAAATCGTCGCCCAGGCGGTGCACGTGGCTCGCGCGCTGCGCGCCGCCAAGTCGATCGAGGGCCCGACGTCGGTGCAACCGGAGGCGCGCTCCGCCCCCGGCGGCCTCGGGGGACCTCGGCCCTCCATTTCGCGTCACGTATTACGTGACGTGCCTGTCCGCCTCCGGAACGTCGTGCTCATGGGCATGGGCGAACCGCTCCACAATTACGACGCGGTGATGCACGCCGTCGACATCCTGCGCGATTCCAACGGCCTCGCGGTGGCGGGTGAGCGAATCACGATCAGCACCGTGGGCGTCGTGCCGGGCATCCTCCGGCTTGCGGCCGAGAAGTGCCCCGCCCACCTCGCGGTATCCTTGCATGCCGCCACGCAGGCCGAGCGCGCTGTCCTCGTGCCGGTCGCGAAGAAGTGGCCACTCGACGAATTGATGGCCGCGTGTCGCACCTACAGCGAACAGACCGGCCGGCGCATCTTCTACGAGTGGACCTTGATCGAGGGGAAAAACGACAGCCCGGAGCACGCTCGGGCCGTCGGCCGGCTGCTGTGCGGGCTGCCGGCGCAGGTGAACTTGATTCCGCTCAATCCGACCGCCGGCTACGGCGGCCGGCCCACGCGCACCGAGGCGGCGAAGCAGTTTCAGCAGATCCTTCGCGAGGAATTCCAACTGCCCAGCACCGTACGCCAGCGCCGAGGCATCGATATCGCGGCCGGCTGCGGACAGCTCGCCGTGATGGGTTGAGGTGAGGCGGCTCAAGTGGCAGCGCTGAAGTGGCACGGGTCTCCTGACCCGTGAAGACCGATCCGCCGAAGCCTGGACGTTTCCCACTCAACCGGATTCCGCGACGTCCGAATTGGTTTCACGGGTCGGGAGACCCGTGCCACGCCGAGCCCCGGGGCGCCGATAGGATGGGCAGGAATCGGAGGCAGGATTTAGCGGAGGAGAAAGCTTTCGTAGCAACGAGCGTCAGCGAGTTCATGGAGTCCCGGTCAACTCGCTGGCGCTCGTTGCTACGAATACGACCACGGTTGGACTCAAAATATTGCAGGGTGGATTTCGTAGGGGCGTGCCTTGCACGCCTGCCCGTCTGGGCGGCTACACCTTAATCGAAACGACTCTATCCCCGCCGGCGCCGCACGGCGGCGGCGAGAACGTCCAACACCGGCAGCGTTTCCTCCCAGCCCAGGCAGGCGTCGGTGATGCTCCGGCCCCGCACGAGCGGTGGACGCTGGTAGTCCTGCGTGCCGGCGACGAGGTTGCTCTCGATCATGACCGCGGCCACCGCGCGGTGGCCGGCTGCAATCTGCGCGGCGAGGTCGGCGGCCACCGCCGGCTGGCGCGAGGGATCCTTGCCGCTGTTGGCGTGGCTGCAGTCGATCATCACGTGCGGGGGCAGCGCGTTGCGGCTGAGCAGGTCCGCGGCGGCGGCGATCTGCGGCGCGGAAAAATTCGGCCCGGCCGTACCGCCGCGCAGGACGAGGTGAGTGTGATCGTTGCCGGTCGTGCCCAGCACGGCGGGCGCGCCTTCGCGGGTGAGCGACGGAAACCAGTGGGGATGCCGCGCGGATCGGATCGCATCGACCGCCACCTGAATGTCGCCATCCGTCCGATTCTTGAAGCCAACCGGCATCGAAAGTCCCGAGGCGAGTTCCCGATGAATCTGGCTCTCCACCGTGCGCGCGCCGATGGCGCCCCACGATACGAGGTCGGCGTAATACTGCCCGAGCGTCGTATCGAGGAACTCCGTCCCCACGGGCACTCCGAGATCCACCACCGATCGCATTAGGGTGCGCGCCAGCCGCAGCCCGGCGTTGATTTGGAAGCTGCCGTCGAGAAAGGGATCGTTGATCAGGCCCTTCCAGCCGACGACGGTTCGCGGCTTTTCGAAATAGACCCGCATCACCACCAGCAGATCCTTCGCGTGGTCCCCGGCCACGCCGCGCAGGCCGCGGGCGTAGTCGAGCGCCGCGTCCGAATCGTGAATCGAACAGGGCCCGACCACCACCAGCAGCCGATCGTCGCGACCGGTGACAATGGCGGCGACCTCCTGACGGGTCCGCGCGACGAATTGCGCCCCGGCGTCGCTCAGGGGCAAGTCGTCCTCGAGGACGGCCGGGGCGATGAGCGGTTTTTGCGCGCGAATGCGCAGATCGGAGGTGGGCTGGTGCATGCGAGGCCCGGTGCTAAATCGAGGCTCCTGCGATGACGAAAGACTGCATCGCGGGACCTCGGCTTCGACTCAGCGCAACGCCTGCTGGGCCTGGTTGACCAGCGTGGATCGCGCGAGCGTCACATCCGCCGGTGCTTCGCCCACCCCGAGTCGCGCCGCCCGGGCGCGGAGCGTGAGGTAGGCCAGCGAGGCGGCTTCGCCGGACGCGGCAGCTTTGGCCGCGAGTTGCAGGTCAGCGGTCACGGGGGCCAGATGGGCGGTGGGGATGACCGTCTTCTCGGCGAGGAAGAGGCCGAGCGAGGCACCCAAAGTCTCCAGCCAGGCCCGCGGCTTGGACGGAATCGTGTAGGCGAACGCGGCGCTCGCCGGCGACCATTCCATATACGTGCGCAACTGGCCATGGATGTCGGCGATGGCCGTGTCGACCGAGGCGGGAGTCCACCGCGCGGTGAACGTCTTCCGCTCGCGGAAGCTCTTTACCTCCCAAATCCGCAGGACCAGCTCGTAGTCGCCGCCGGTGACGCGCAGCGCGCCCGTGACAATGTAATCGAGTCCGCCCTCGGTGCTCGCGATCAACTGCTGCAGATGCTCCGTCCGCCATTCCTGATCGAAGATCACGAGGTGGCTGTCGGGCGCCTGCCCCAGCATGCCGACGGCGGCGAGTGGCGTGTAGGAAGGGGAAAAATAAAAGGTCTCGGCGAACCAGAGCGGCAGCGCGCGAGAGAGCCGGCCGAGTTCATCCTCGGGCTGTTTGCCGGCCTGGAGCGCGTCCTTGTATCCGGGCAGGGCAAGCTGCGCGAAGGCGATCCGCCGCGTGCGTCCGTCCTTCGGGGGCAGGATTTGCACGGCCATCGACTCGAGGCCGTAGAACCAGACCGGCTTCGTGATCGTGATGAGACCGATCTTCAAGCCGCCTTCCGGGCCACCACCATCACCGGAGGCCGGGGCCGGCGCGGGTGCGGGCGCGAGCAGCATTTCCGCAATCGCGTTGGAGAAGCCGTGCAACCGGTCCTCGAGTTCCGGGCGGTTGAGCGCAAAGAGGATGTCGAGAACGTGCTGCGCGGCGTCTGGGTTGTGCTGGGCGAGGTAGGCCTGGATCAGGTTCAGCCCGGTGGCGGGGCCATGACGCTCCGCGTCGTACCGCGGGGCGACCAGCTCGACGATCTCCGCGATATGGCCGTTGGTTCCGAGATCGCCGGAGATCGCGACCAGCACGTCGGCGCGATCGCCGGCCGGTCCCGCCAGCAGCTCCTCATAAATGGCCATCGCGGCGGGCAGATCCTTCGCCTCGAGTTTCTCCCGGGCGGCCACGAGCTGGGGCTTGACCCCGCCCTTGGCCGCGGCGGCGGGAGCCGATTCCCCCGCGCCATGGCCGTTGGGCGCCGGCGCAGAGTCGGGCTTCGGCTTCGAAAAACGGTCGAAAAATCCCATTCGCCTTTGAAAGCCGGGGCGGGATTAAAAGGCGACGCGAATTCTTGGACCGAGTGGCACGGGTCTCCCGACCCGTGAAATGCATTCGAATCTTCGTTCACGGGTCGGGAGACCCGTGCCACCCGAGCCACTTGCTCACGCTCGCGGCCACGGACGGCGGAATCCAATACGCGGCTTGTAGCAACTGTCCGGTCAGATCCGTCGCGGAACCGGAATCCTGGACGGTGCGACGCCGGCGCGGATCTCGATCAGCGCGCAGACTTTCGGGACATACATGCGGGTCTCCGCGGGCAGGATCTCGGCGATGGACGTGAACGTCTTTCCGCCCTGCTTGGTCAGCGCGCGGCTCACGCGCCCTTCGCCGGCATTGTAGGCGGCGAGCGCGAGCGCCCAGTTGCCAAATCTCCCGTGGAGCTGGCGCAGATAGCGCGCGGCGGCCCGCGCCGATTTTGCGGGATCGGTGCGATCGTCGGGCAGAAAGGTACTCAGGCCCATGGCCTTCGCGGTCTCGGGCATGAACTGGAAGAGTCCCTTGGCCCCGACCGGGCTGCGGGCCGTCGGGTTCAACGAACTCTCGGCTTCCGCGAGCCACGCCAGCTCAGGGGGAATTCCTTCCGCCACGAACGCGGCGCGCAATGTCGGCATCAGCTTGGCCGCGCGGGCGGGCACCGGCCGCTGACGCACCCGAGAGAGCCAGAGGTTGTAGTGCGGCACCGGCTGCAGCGCGGGCGGCATGGTTGGTGACGTTCCCGGCCGGGTCGGCGGTTGCGGAACACCGGGAGGTCGAGGTGTAGGCGGGGTGATCGTTTCCCCGGCGCCCTCGATGGCGTCGAGCCGCTGTTCAAGCCAGTCCGCCAGATCCTCGTAGCCCGGCAAAGTCTGCAACGCCTGCAGCGCGGTGCGGGCCTCGGGGGCAAACGAGGCCAGTTCCTCTAGGGAACTGCTTTCGAGCGCGTGCTGCAGGCGGGCCGAAAAAGTGTCCCATTGCTCCTTCGTGGGAAAGGTAAAGCGCGCCCTCACCTCCGGCGGCGCGAGGTCGTAGAGCTGGCGGCCCAGTTGATAGAGTTCGTCCGGGGTCTGCTGGCCGAGGGTCCTCGGGGCGGGCCCGGGCGCCTGTGCGGAGGCCACGGAGGCGAGCAGGCAGAACAGGAGCGAAGGGCGAAGGGAACGCATGATTGGGCAGTCGGACGCGTCACTGAGTTCGCGAGCGGTCCAGGATGTGAGGTGGAACTTGGACGTCACCCACTCCGGTGTCGATGAAGCCGCGATGGGGTGCTCCGCCCACTACGTCAGCTGGAATTGTGCAATGGGAGTTGTTTCAACGGCGAGCAGGCCGAAACCGCTTGGTCCAGGGCTGCCGCCCGTAGGCGGAATGCATGGCGCCGGTGACAATCGAGATCGCCTCGGGGACGGCCCCGCGGGCGGGTACCGCGAGCACGGCGGCCGCCAAGGCGGACCAACGCAGCATCAGTTCGAAGAGGCGACGGAGCATGTCGTTGCGTAGGCTCGGCGGTGGGAGCGGCGTCGCAAGTCCCGGGCGCATCTTGGTTTCCTGCCATGGCCCATGGTTGGTAGTTCCGCCTTCAGGCAGGAACCCGCGGGACGGTTTCCCGCGTTGACCCTTTCGCCCCGGCGGCTAGCTACAACCCTTCCCGGAATGAACCGCGTCCACCTCAAGACCTACGGGTGCCAGATGAACGAGCGCGACAGCGAGGCGGTCGCGGCGATGCTGCGTGCCCGGGGCTACCGGATTGTGGCCGACGAGGGCAATTGCGACATCCTGCTGCTGAACACCTGCAGCGTGCGCGATGCGGCCGAGCAGAAGGCGATCGGCAAGGCCGGCTACCTGCAGCATCGGAAGAAGAAGCAGCCGGATTTCGTCCTCGGGATCCTCGGCTGCATGGCGCAGAATCGCGGCGCCGCCCTGCTCGAGCAGTTGCCCGATCTCGATCTGATCATCGGGACGCAGAAATTTCACCAGGTGCCCGACTACCTCGACAATCTGCGCGCCGCGCGGGAGGCCGGGGTGCCGATTGGGAGCACCATCGTGGACATCGCGGAGGAGGCCGGTTCGCAGAACACGATCAAGGATCACCTCGCGCCCGAGATCGCGGCCGACGGCACGCCGGAGCGGCAGGTCAGCGCCTTCGTGTCGATCCAGCAGGGCTGCAACATGGATTGCGCCTTCTGCATCGTGCCCAAGACACGGGGCGACGAGCGCTCGCGGCCGATGGACGAAATCGTGGCCGAATGTCGGGCGCTGGCAGAGCGCGGCGTGCGCGAGATTACCCTGCTCGGGCAAATCGTGACGAGCTATGGCCGGCGCGATTACGTGCACACCGGCGGCGTGACGCCCTTCGTGCAGTTGCTGGATCGCGTCCATGCGATCGATGGCATCGAGCGGATCCGGTTCACCTCCCCTCATCCCCGCGGTTTCAAGGACGATCTTGTCGAGGCCTACGCGCGGCTGGCGAAATTGTGCGGTTACGTGCACCTCCCGATGCAGAGCGGGAGCGATCGGATCCTGAAGGCCATGAACCGGCCCTACACGCGCGAGCGCTACCGGCAGATCGTCGACGCGCTCAGGGCCTCGCAGCCGAAGATGTATTTTTCGACCGATGTGATCGTGGGCTTTCCCGGCGAGACCGGGGAGGACTTTCAGCAGACGCGCGATCTGTTCGAGGCCTGTAACTACGACATGGCGTACATCTTCAAGTATTCGATTCGCACCGGCACGCCGGCCGCGGAGCTCGGGGAGCAAGTGCCGGACGCGGTGAAGGAGGAGCGCAACCAGATCCTCCTCCAGATCCTGCAGCAGAATTCCCTTCGCCGGACGGCTGGGTTGATCGGCACCGTCGAGGAAGTCCTGGTCGAGGGCCCGGACAAGAGCGGCCGGCATTTCACCGGCCGCACGCGTGGCAATCGCGTCTGCGTGTTCGATGCCGATCCGCGGCTGGTCGGCGAACTGGTGCCGCTGCGCATCGAACGGGCGAGTGTGAGTACTTTATACGGGCAGTTGGTCCTGGCCGGTGTGGAGGGGGAAGGAGTTAGTTGAGAGCGGAGAGTTGAGAGTGGGCTTCCAGCCGACACCTCAACTTTCATCGCACCGAAGCGGACTTCGCATCCCGCTATTTACTCTCAACTCTCAGCTCTCAACTCTCAACCGCCACCCACTCTCAACTCCACCACCCACTCTCAGCTTTCAACCTTCCCGTCCTTGTCCCTCACCGCCGCCACTCTCATCCCCGGACTGATCCTCGTGCTGCTGGGCCTTCCGCTGGCCCTGAATCACTCGGGCTTCGCGGCGGGCTTGAAGGCGATGCCGAGATCCACGACGGCCGCCTACCTCTTCTTTGGCGCGGGCGCGGCGTGGTTCCTCTATGCGATCTGGCATTTGTCGCCCGCGGACTTCGGCGATTATCGGACCTACCTCTTTGCCGGTTTTCTCGGCGTCTCGGTGATGGCCTATCGTTGCGTCCCCGACTTCCTCGCGGTGCGCGGCCTGTGCACGCTGGTACTGATGGGAGCGATGCCGCTGCTCAATGCCGCCTACATGGAGTACGACAAGCCGCAGCGTCTGTTGATGGTCACGCTGGTCTATCTGTCGATTTCCGCCGCGATCTGGCTGGGCGCGCAACCGTGGCGGATGCGCGATTTTCTGTGCTGGTTGTTCGCGCGGCCGGGTCGGGCCCGCAGTTTCGGGGGAGCGCTGGCAGCCTACGGGCTCCTGCTCGCGGGCGTGGCCTTTTCCTATTGAAGGCGCCGGGCATGACCTTTGCAGGACGGCGGCCCACGGCAACCGGCGGAGGGGTGCCATGAGCTCCGCGGCGAATTCACCAGCCACGGACCCCGCGGCGGCGCGTGGCGCGCCCGTGCTCATCGTAATCGCTGGACCGGCCGGCTCCGGCAAGAGCACCCTGTGCGATCGGGTGGTTCATGAACGGCCGGAATTCGGACGGGTCGTCACTGCGACCACCCGGGCCCCGCGCGCGGGCGAGATAGACGGTGCGCATTATCACTTTCTCACCCCGGCGGTCTTCGATGCCCGGGTGGCGGCCGGGGATTTTTTGGAATGGGCGTGGGTGCACGGGGACCGGCGTTATGGAACGCCGAAGTCCAGCGTGCTCGAGCCGCTCGCCGCCGGACACGATCTCGTCATGAGCATCGACGTGCAGGGCGTGGACAGCCTTCGGCGCGTGGCGGCTACGGAGGCGCGGCTGCGGCAGTCCATGACGACGGTATTCATCATCGTGGACCACGAGCGGCTCGTGGAGCGCATGCGCGGCCGGGCGAAGGATCACGAGGACGAGATCGCGCTCCGGATGGCGACGGCCGAGGGGGAACTGCGCGAAGCGGCGAAGTTCGATTTTGTGATCGAGAGCCGGACCCGGGACGAAGATTTCGCGGAGTTGCTGCGGATTGTCGGCATCGCGCGGCAGCGGCACGCGAGGGAGTAGCACCTCCGGTGGCGATTTCGGGCGTAGCCCCGAGCGCCCAGCGAGTGGAGGGTTCGCGACCACGGAAAAAAGAGCGCCCGCCTCACTCGGAATCCTGCCGCAGAAACCGCGAAGAGCGCGAACGGACGCGAAGCTCCGCGGCCTGCCCCGACCCCTCGCGACGGCCGTTGCGCAGTTTTTGCCCGGCGAACAGTTTTGTGCCGCAGGTGCATCACCAAACTGGCGCGAGTGGGCGGGAGTCGTGACCGAAAGCCATTTTGCGGCCGTCTCATTCCAATCGGAGCATCATTGGAATTAATTTGGACCCCGCTCCGTGAAGGAACGCCGCACCGTGTGGGTTAGCCTGAAGGGGGGCTCGGCTTTGCGCCGCGATTCGAACGCTCCTTCGAGCGGTCGCGCCCAATCCGACGTGTAACGTAATACGTTACAACATGGCCGGTCCTGAGAAGATCCCTGCTTCCAACCTTGGAGGGCCGAGGTCCCTCGAGGCCAAGTGCGGGCGAAAAAACCTTGGCCTCGGCGGAGCTGGGCCCTCCACCTGCGCAATGCGTGCAGGCGTCGGGGCTGGTCCGAGCCCGGAACGTTCGCGCACCTCGAACGCCTTTCGGTCGGGCATTCGCGACGCCCTTTAGAATCCAAAGTAATCGGGCATTTTGTGTAACGTATTACGTTACACGTCAGCTGGGGTGCCGGCCGGGAGGTGGCGAGGGGTTCGCCACGGAGCCGGCGGCTCAGGACTCGTCGACGACGTAGTGGCAGCCTTTGCTCACAGGATTGAGCGAGGCGGCGTGGACGATGAGGAGCGCGGTCTGCACGGCGTTGCGGAGTTCGATCAGCTCCCGCGTGAGCCGGCAGCCGCGATAGAAACTTTGGATTTCCTCGCGCAACTCGAGGAGGATGCGACGCGCGCGGGTCAGCCGCTTGGGCGAACGGACCACGCCGGCGTAATTCCACATCGTGTGCTGGATCTGGATCATGTCCTGCCGGATCAGCACGGGATCGGCGTCACGCGTGGGGCTCTCCCACTCGCGGGGCGCCGGCAGGCGGAAATCAGGCGGCGTCCCACGGGTCGGGAGCCCCGGGCCACGGATCTCAGCGGCATCGGCCAGCGCGGCGAATTTGGCGCTGACGAGGCACTCCAGCAGCGACGTGCTGGCGAGCCGGTTGGCACCGTGCAGACCGGTGCAGCCGGTTTCGCCGATCGCGTTCAAATGGCGGACGCTGGTGCGACCTTGCAGATCGGCATGTACGCCGCCGCAGGCAAAATGCGCCGCGGGTACGACCGGGATCGGTTCCCGCGTGATGTCCACGCCATGGGCGAGGCAGCGTTCGTGGATGCTCGGGAAACGGTCACGGATGAAGGCCGGCTTCATCGCCGAAAGATCGAGGAACACGCAGGGTTCGCCACTGGCCGCGAGTTCCTGCCGGATGGCCCGCGCGACGACGTCACGCGAGGCGAGCGATCCGCGGGCGTCGACGGCGTCCATGAACGCCTCGCCCCGGGAATTGCGCAGCACGGCGCCCTCGCCCCGAATGGCCTCGGTGATGAGAAAACGCGGCGCGTTCTTCGCGGCGAAAACCGTCGGGTGAAACTGGACGTATTCCAGGTCGATCAGCCGGGCACCGACCCGATACGCCATCGCCACGCCATGACCCACGCTCCCCGGTTCGTTTGTCGTATGGAGGAAGATTCGGCCGAGCCCGCCGGTGGCGAGGATCGTTTTCTTCGCTACGATCGCGCTGGTCTCACGGGTGCGGGGATTCAGGACGTAGGCGCCGAAGCAGGTCAGCGGTTGGTATTTGTCCGCGTCGTCCGTCGAGTTGTGCGACAACGTCAGGAGATCGATCGCCACCCAGCCGGCGCGCCGCGTGATGCCGGCTGCGACGTCAACGCGCGCCGCCACGGCGGAGAGGATGGCATGGCCGGTGGAATCCTTGGCGTGGATGATCCGGCGTTCGGCGTGGCCGCCTTCCCGGGCCAGATCCAGCGCGCCCGATGAGTCGCGATCAAAGCCCACGCGTGCATCGTCGAACAAAAGTTCCTCCACGGCTCGCGGACCCTCGCGCACCAACTGTTCCACGGCGGCGGGATTCGCCGTGCGATCACTGGCTTCGAAGATGTCGCGGGCGAGCGACGTGGGATCGGGCGTCGGATCGTAAATGATGCCCCCTTGGGCGAGATTGCTGTTCGACGCGAGGGGATCGGCAGCCGAGAGCAGCTCGCAGGCGAGGCCGTGTTTGGCCGCCTGCAGCGCGTACGCCGAGCCCGCCAGGCCGGCACCGATCACCAGGCAATCGGTACGGATAATCTCCATCAGCGGCGGGCGCGGCGCGGGGTGGCCGGGGCGATGAGGGTGAGACTGAGATCCGCCGCCGGGGCGGAATGGGTCAGTGCCCCGATGCTGATCACGTCCACCCCCGGCAGGGCATAGGATCGGAGCGTCTCGTAACGCACACCGCCCGACACCTCGACGAGCGCGGCGCCGGCGATCACCGTAATCGCCTCGCGCACTTTCGTGGGCGACATGTTGTCGAGCAGGATGACATCCGCGGCGGCGCGCACCGCCTGGCGGACTTCGGCCAGTGTCTTCGCCTCCACCTCGATCTTCGCGAGGTGCGGCGCGGCGGCTCGGGCGAGCCGCACGGCCTTGTCCAACGATCCCGCCGCGGCGATGTGGTTGTCCTTGATCAGGATGTGCTCCCCGAGGGACGAGCGATGATTGAAACAGCCGCCGCAACGCACGGCGTATTTTTCCAACGCGCGAAAACCGGGCGTCGTTTTCCGCGTGTCGACAATCCGCACGTCGGTGCCCACGACGGCCGCCGCATACTTGCGCGCCTGGGTGGCGACGCCGGACAGCCGCTGGAGGAAGTTCAACGCGGTGCGCTCCGCCGTCAGGAGCGCCGCGGTGGGGCCGGCGATGTCCATGATTCGCACGCCGGTCCGGGCGCGGGCGCCATCCGAAACGAGCAGCTTCACCTGCAACGCCGAATCGACGCGGGCAAACACCCGCGCGGCGATCTCGCTGCCGCACACTACGAGATCCTGGCCGGCGGAAATGTAGGCCCGCGAACGATGGCCCGCGGGAAAGATCGCGCGGCTGGTGACGTCGCCCAGGCCGGCGTCCTCCTCGAGGGCGAGGTCGATCAGGTGTTCCGTGCGGGGAGTGAGCATGCGGGAAGTGTCCCCGGTTTGCCGGGCTGAGCGATAGCGAAGAGTGACCGCCAGGCGCCCGGAGGAAGGCCGGCCTGGCTAGAACGGTTTAATTATTAACGTCGCCGGCCGGGCGTGGACGAGCCACGCCCCTACCTGGCTTCTGTAGGGGCGCGCCTCGTGCGCGCCCGCGATGTCTGATCGGCTACCCTTCAACTTAATATGCCCTAATCGGTCGGCGAGAGTTCGAACATCCGCTCGATGCAGCGGGCGGCGCGGCGGCGAATGTCCTCATCCAGGGTGATGATCTGCTGCGGTTCCGGGGCGCGGAGCGCCTGGAGGATTTTCTGCAGGGAATTGAGCTTCATGTACGGACACAGCCGGCAGCCGCCGATGAAGGCCTTCTCGGGGGCTTCCACCTGCAACCGGCCGACCAGGCCGCATTCGGTGAGCATGAGATAGTACGGCGCGCCCGTGTTCTTGACGTACTTCATCATCGCGCCGGTGCTGCCCACGAAATCCGACACGGCTGCCACCTCGGGCGTGCACTCCGGATGCGAGACGACTTTCAAACCAGGGTAGCGATCGCGGGCCGCGGCGATGTCCGTGGGGCTGAACTGATCGTGGACCATGCACGTGCCGTCGGAGGTGATGATCTCCTTGTCCACGCCGCGTTGCTTCAGCTCGTTCCGGAGGTTGTCACCCATCAGCCGATCGGGGACGAAGAGGATCCGCTTCGCGGGCAGGTGTTCAACAATGTGGTAGACGTTGCCCGAGGTGACGCAGACATCGGACTCGGCCTTCACGTCGGCGGTGCTGTTGATGTAGCAGACGACGGTGGCGTCCGGGTAGAGGGACTTCAGCCGGCGCAGTTGATCGCCGGTGAGCGAGTCGGCGAGCGAGCAGCCGGAGTCGCGATCCGGCACGAGGACAGTGGCCTCCGGCGAGAGGATCTTGGCCGTCTCTGCCATGAAGACGACGCCGGCGAACACGATAATTTTGGCGCGAGCCTCCCGCGCCTTGAGGCTGAGGAAGTAGGAATCGCCGCGAAAGTCAGCGACCCCGTAGATGATCTCGGGCTCGACGTAGGAATGCGCGAGGATCACGGCCTCCTTTTCCCGCTTGAGCCGGTTGATCTCGAGGGTGAGCGGCGCGATGTCCCGGCAGGCCTCGTAATTCCACTGCTTGCCGCGCGGATCGCAGTCCACGTTCATCAACGAGCGCAGCAGGCGGTCGGCCTCGAGTTCAATCTCCTGGTCCGTGGCGATCATGAGGCGAAGGGACGCGGAGCGTGACGAGGGTCAAATTCAGGACGCGAGCGCATGGGTCGGAGAAAATGAGTGAGCCGCCGCCGCCGGTAAAGCGTTATGCCAATGGCGCGATGGCTTTGGATTTTCGAGGACGTCGCGAGGGATCGATTCATCTTTGTCCATCTGGCGCTAGTCGACGGCGCGCGGCCCG